>JAAZOH010000015.1 GCA_012797845.1 Candidatus Beckwithbacteria bacterium | reverse complement strand
ACGCAATTTACTTTTAGACAATGTTGATACCCCATCAGAAGTGATAACTTATAATCCACAATTGATCTATAACCTTGCAAACTCAACGGCCTTGCAAGATCTTAAAGACTTTGATTACTCATGGCGGGAAGTGGCTCCATAATATTAAACACTCAATTTTGTTTGTGAATTTTTATCTTCTAAAGTATAGTTTGAGCTATGAAGTTAGTCGTTTTTTCTTGGCTACTACTTATTGGTTTTTGCTTAGTTTTATTGGCTCAATCTTTTCGACTACAAGTCGTTTTAGGAAAAGAGCAGTGGAAACGAGCCCAGCAAAATCGATTTCGGATCGTTTCACTGGAAGCTGATAGAGGTTTATTTTTTGATCAAACTGGTCAAGCCTTAGTTAAAACCCAAGATGGTAAGAGAACCTATCTATATCCTGAATTATTTGCTCACGTTTTGGGTTATGTGGCTGAGGCTGACAGTAAAGAATTGGAATTATTTGGATTGGATATTGGTAAAAAAGTGGGCAAGATGGGACTGGAGCGAGAAGAAGATGGTTTGCTACGAGGTAGTGATGGAGGCTTAGTTGAAGAATATGCAGCTGATGGCACAAAAATCAGATCTTTTTCCAAAGTTGAACCTATTGCTGGCCGAAATTTACAGCTTAATTTAAGTATAACTTTGCAAAAAACTGCTTATGAAGCTTTAACTAAAAATAATTATCGAGGGACAGTAATTGCTTCAACTCCTGATGGTAAAGTTTTAGCGATGGTTTCAACTCCTTCATTTGATCCTAATGTGCTGATGTATGGCTCTAAACAAGATCAATCAGTTATCTTAAATAATCAGGATCGGCCTCTTTTTGATCGTGGTATTGCTGGTTTGTATCCACCAGGCTCGACTTTTAAAATTGTCACAGCTTTGGGTGCTTTAGAAACTGGCAAAATAGATGCGAGTTGGGAAGTAGAAGATACTGGAGAAATTCGAGTAGGAGCATTTCGCTATGGTAACTGGTACTTTGATCAATATGGTCAAAAAGAAGGATGGGTCAATTTAATTAAAGGATTACAGCGCTCAAATGATATTTATTTTTACAAAGTTGGGGAAGAATTAGGAGCAGATCAACTCGCCAGCTGGGCGCTTAAGTTAGGTTTCGGTCATAAAACTATGATTGGTTTGGATGGGGAAGAACGGGGTTTGGTCCCAGATCCACAATGGAAGCAGCAAGCTAAAAATGAAGGCTGGTATTTGGGTGACACGTATATTACTGCCATTGGCCAGGGAAATTTGCAAGTTACTCCTATTCAGGTTCAACAGATGATGGCTATGGTAGCTAGCCGGGGCTACCTATGTCAACCTAAATTAATTGCTGCTACTGTCGACCGACCCAAAAGTAATTTTTCTTGGCAAAATTTGCAATATCAGGCTTGTAAACAAGCTCCAGTTAGTTCTGAACACATCAACCAAGTAATAACTGGTTTGCAAAAGGCTTGTGAACCAGGAGGGACAGGATATCCGCTTTTTAATTTCAGAGTTAAAAACCCAAATTCCAAAATTAAAGAAGACGGAATTAATTTTATAAAAGAAGCTAGTGGTTCGGCCCAAATGTTGCGAATTCCAGTGGCTTGTAAAACAGGCACTGCTGAAACCGGAGCTACTAATGACAAAGGTGAATATGTCAAAACTCATGCTTGGTTTACCACTTTTGCGCCAGTAGAAAAACCAGAAATTGTGGTGACCGTTTTATTGGAAGAAGCGGGGCAAGGCTCAGACAAAGCAGCGCCTATTGCTAAGGCAGTTTTGACTAAATGGTTTGAGGAAGTAAGAAAGTAATAATAGTAAATATTATATTGCTTTAGCTTAGATGACAGTGTCACAATAGAATCATGGAAACATGGAACGAATCTGATTACCATTTAGCTTTTCATTACTGTGAAGGAATTGGGCCAATCCGTTTACAACTGATTAAAAAAGTTTTTGATTCATTACAATCAGCCTGGCAAGCAGACAGTAAAACTTGGCAGGCTTATAATTTTCAACCCAGCTTAATTAAAGCTGTTATAACGCATCAACAAACTTTTAATTTAGATGAAACAAAAAAAGAATTGTCCAGATTGCAAATTAATTACATTAGTCAAAGTGATGAAAATTACCCCTATCTTTTGAGCCAAATCCCCAATCCTCCCATTGGTCTTTTTATAAAAGGTTTATTACAAGCTCAAGATAATAAAGCCTTAGCCGTAGTTGGAACCAGAAAAGTCACTCCATATGGTCGAGAAGTTACTCAGAAATTAGTCTCAAATTTAGTCAGTTTTGGCTTTACGATTGTTTCTGGTTTAGCTAGGGGAGTGGATGGTATTGCTCACCGCAGTTGCTTAGAACATGGTGGGCGGACAATTGCAGTTTTGGGTTCAGGCCTAGATAGTATTTATCCACCAGAACATCGCGGTTTAGCCGAAGAAATTATTAGAAACGGCGCGTTGGTATCAGAATATCCACCCCAAACTAAACCAGTGCCTGGCAATTTCCCGGCCCGTAACCGGATTGTTTCCGGACTATCATTGGGAGTATTGGTCACTGAAGGTTCTGTCAAATCTGGTACTAAGATTACGGCTTCACTGGCTTTAGAACAAAACCGGGAAGTCTTTGCTGTGCCTGGACCAATTACTAATCCGATGTCTGAAGGTCCAGGAGAACTGATCCAAATGGGAGCCAAGCTAGTTATGAATGCTAAAGATATTTTAGCTGAGCTGCAAATTGATGCTGCCAACAATACGGCTCAGACATCAGCCAGTGCTTTAAATGGTAACAATGACCCAACATTTGAAAATCCGGCTCAACAAAAAATATGGCAATATTTGCTTTCCGGTACTCAGCATATTGATGATATTTGCCGCTCAACTCAAATTCCTATTATTCAAATTACAACAGCGCTGACCTTATTAGAGTTGCGTGGGTTGGTAAGAAACTTGGGAGATGGAAACTACATGGCAATTTAATTTTTCCTATTTTGAAGTTGATAGTTTTAGTTTATAGTAACAACATTACATCTAGCCTTATGTGACCTAGATTTAGTAAAATAAAAATTTGTTATAATCAACAACGTCTTTTTTTATGCAACTTATTATTGTCGAATCACCAACCAAAGCCCGAACCCTAGGCCGCTACTTAGGCGATAAGTATAAGGTCGAAGCTTCTATGGGGCACGTTCGTGATTTACCCAAATCTAAAATTGGTGTGGATACCAAAAACAAATACGAGCCGACCTACGAAATTTCTGAAGGTAAAGAAAAGGTTATTAAACAGCTTTCAGCTGCTGCTAAAAAAGCCGATCACATTATTATTGCTACTGACCCGGACCGTGAAGGGGAGGCTATTGGTTATCATGTGCAATGGCTGCTGGAAAAACAAGCTAAAGTTGGTAAATCTAAATTTGTGCGAGCTACCTTTCATGAAATTACCAAAGATGCTATTTTGCATGCCCTCGAAAATACCGGCTCAGTCAATATGGCCTTGGTTGATGCTCAGCAGGCACGTAGAGTTTTAGACCGGTTGGTAGGTTACAAACTTTCACCAGTACTTTGG
Organism: Candidatus Beckwithbacteria bacterium; assembly: GCA_012797845.1. Taxonomy (NCBI): domain Bacteria; phylum Candidatus Beckwithiibacteriota; species Candidatus Beckwithbacteria bacterium. The sequence goes on along the minus strand of JAAZOH010000015.1, from coordinate 43,160 downwards.
AAAAAAGTCCGACGGGGTTTATCAGCTGGCCGGGTGCAATCAGTGGCAGTGAAATTGATTTATGAGCGGGAAAAAGAAATCGAAGCTTTTAAACCAGAGGAATATTGGGAGATTGGCGCCAAACTTAAAAGTCAGAAGATTAAAGGTAAAGCTGGCGAATTTATCGTTGATCTTTATAAAATCAGCAATAAACTAGCAAAAGTTGGTAATACTAAAGATGCTAAAAAAATTGTAGCTGATCTTAAAAAAGCCAGCTACCAAATTGCCTCAGTTGCCAAAAAAGAACTGTCTCAAAATCCACTACCACCATTTATCACCTCAACGCTGCAGCGAAGTGCGGCCAACTTATTTGGTTGGTCATCCCGCAATACTATGCGCCAGGCTCAACAGCTTTATGAACGAGGCTATATTACCTACCATCGTACTGACTCACTGTCTTTATCTCAACAAGCTTTAGCCATGGCTGGAGACTATATTCCCAAAGAGTTTGGTGACCAGTACTACACTGGCCCCAGAGGTTATAAAACTACTTCTAAACTAGCTCAAGAGGCCCACGAAGCTATTCGGCCTACCAAAGTTGATCGGTCTTTAGATTTGATTGAAAAAAAATGTGGCGCTACTGGTAAAAAACTCTACCAAATGATTTTAAACCGCTTTTTAGCCAGTCAAATGGCTCCGGCTAAAGTTTCTAAGACGACCGTATTAGTTCAAGCTGGTAAAAACTACCAGTTGCGGGCAGTAGGGGAAATCCAAATTTTTGATGGTTGGCGTAAAATCTATGGCAAATATATAGAAGGTAATTTATTACCTGATCTTAGTGAGGGTGAACAAGCAGATTTAATGGAAGTGCTATCTCAACAGAAATTTACTCAGCCACCAGCCAGATACACCGAAAGCACGCTTATTAAAGCTTTAGAGCAGCGAGGGATTGGCCGGCCATCAACGTATGCACCCACTATTTCTACGATTCTAAATCGGCGTTATGTCGAAAAGCTGGAAAAGAAATTTTATCCTACTAGCGTAGGTATGGCGGTGACTGAATTTTTAGTTAAAAATTTTGACCAAGTGATGGACTATGATTTTACGGCTAAAATCGAAGAAGAACTGGACGAGATTGCCCAAGGTAAACGCAAATGGTATCCGGTGGTAGATGAGTTTTACAAACCATTATCTTCCAAAATTAAAGATGTAGAAAAAAATGCTGAACGAGTTAAGATTGCAGTCGAAAAAACCGGTGAGAAATGTCCTGAATGTAAAGAAGGCGATTTAGTCATTCGAGTGGGCCGTTTTGGTAAATTTTTATCCTGTTCCAGATTTCCGGACTGTAAGTACACTAAAAACTTTGTAGAAAAAGTTGAAGGCATGAAATGTCCGGATTGTGGTAAAGGTGACATTATTGTGAGGCGAACTAAAAAAGGTCGACAGTTTTATGGCTGTAGTGCCTATCCCAAATGTAAGTGGGCTAGCTGGACTAAGCCAAAGAAGTAGGCAAAAGAAACTACCACTTTGGAAAACGGTCTTCAAGAAGACTATTTTGTTCATAACTATTGTCTTCTAAGTTTCCCTCAGAGGAATACAGAAGACACTTTATTAAGGTATTCACAAAACAGCTTCTTGATAGCTGCGTTTTAAAAAAGTGGACAAAGATAAAACAGAAAGCAAAAATAAAATTTCAAGTCTTGAATTTGGGTCAGTCAAAGTAGTATAAAAGTAACACTCGTTTCTCAACTAATTTTTAAGTAAGGAAAATCATGTGGCAAGTCTCAAAACGATCAGGTAATCTTCAACCATTTTCTCAAGGTAAAATCGTTCGTTCCATTATTAGAGCTCAAGAAAACATCAGTAAAATTGATGAGGTTTTGGCTGATAAAGTTGCTAAATTAGTTGGTAAAGATTTAAAAAGTAAATATAGCAAAGAAACCGTGATTGGTAGTGATGATATCGGTGATTGCGTGGAACGAACCTTAATAGAACATAGCTACTACGATATTGCTAAAGCCTACATTATTGCCCGCGAACGCCAGCGCCAGGAAGCTCGAGCTGGTCGAGGTTTGGGAGTGACCAATGATCTAGGTTTGTCTTACAACCAATTAGTAGTAATCAGCAATAAATATCTGCAACGTGACGACGACGGCAATATTATCGAAACTCCTAAAGAAATGTTTGAGCGGGTGGCTAAAGCTTTGGCTAAAGCTGAACCAGCTAAAACGCGCAAAGAACATCAACAAGCCTTTTTTGAGCTCATGACCCAAATGCGCTTTTTGCCAGGTGGACGGACGCTAGCTAATGCTGGCACGATCAATAACCAACTAGCTAACTGTTTTGTCTTGCCCATGCCGGATAGTGTAGAAGGGATTTTTGAAGTGGTTAAAGAATCTTCAATTTTGAAAAAAAATGGTGGGGGAGTGGGTTTTTCCTTGGGCCGGATTAGGCCCAAAGGTGATAAAGTGGCGACTACAACTGGCCGGGCAGCCGGACCAGTGGCAGTTATGCACATTTTAAATCATGCTTCTGATATGCTCTTGCAAGCTGGGGGTCGGCGATCAGGTAATATGATCGTGATGCCGGTTTCTCATCCTGATATTTTTGAATTTTTAACTTGTAAAGAAGAGGAAAGTGCTTTGCCGCATATCAATTTTTCTTTGGGAGTAACTTCTAAATTTATGCAAGCGGTGGAAAAAGATAAGGTTTGGGATCTGATTAACCCCCGTGATGGTGAAGTAGTCAATCAAGTTGATGCCCGCTCAATTTTTGATCTGGCTACAACTATGGCTTGGAAAAATGGTGATCCGGGCATGGTCTTTTTAGACAAAATCAATCAGGATAATCCCACACCTCAAGTTGGACCGATCGAATCAGTCAATCTGTGTGGCGAGCAACCATTACTACCTTATGAGGCTTGCAATTTAGGCAGTATCAACTTAGCTGCTCACTTAAAATACCGACCTAAAGAAAAACCATCTCGAACTATTAAACTCCCTAAAAATACCAATTTGCATTCTCACTCAAATGTAGAAGTTGATTGGGATAAGTTAAGCCAAACTGTACAAACTGCTGTGCGGATGCTGGATGATGTAGTAGCTATTTGTACCTATCCACTCAAAAAAATTGATGATGTAGTTAAAGCTAACCGTAAAATTGGCTTAGGGGTTATGGGTTGGGCTGACTTACTGGTTCGTCTGGAAATCCCATACAACAGTTCTGAAGCGTTAAAACTAGCTGAGAAAATTTCTGCATTTATTCACGAAGAAGGCGTCAAAACCTCTCAAAAACTAGCTCAAGAAAAAGGCGCTTTTCCCAATTGGAAAGGCAGTGCTTTAGCTTCGAAAAAGCTTAAACCTCAACGCAATGCCACCATTACTACCATTGCGCCTACTGGCTCTATTGCCATGATTGCCGGCTGTTCGTATGGCATTGAGCCGCATTTTGCTTTAGCTTTTTACAAAGAAGCAATGGGTGGTTATAAGCTGCCGGAAATTAATCCAGATTTACTGAAACAACTGCAAAAAATTAAACTGGCAGATAATGGCTTGGTCGAAGAAATTATGGAAGCAGGATCCATTCAGCACATTTCCGAAATTCCTAAGCGAATCCAGGATATTTTTGTCACCGCTCATGATTTAGCCTGGGAAGATCATATTAAAATGCAGTCAGCTTGGCAAAAAGGAGTTGATAACGCAGTCTCCAAGACTATTAATCTACGCCATGACGCTTCAGTTGAAGATGTGGCTTCAGCATACAAACTGGCTTGGAAATTAGGCTGTAAAGGTATTACGGTGTATCGTGATGCTTCTCGTTCAGTACAAGTTCTCAATGTGGGCAATGTCAAATCAAAAAGCAAAACCCAGCTTAATAAACCTAAAATAAAAATACCAGATATAACTGGTAAAATGAAAAGTAGAGCAGCTGAAAAATGTCCACAATGCGGAGCTACTTTACAAATTCATGAAGGTTGTAAAACCTGTCCGTCCTGTGCTTTTTCGGCGTGTAGTTTGTAATAAATCTGAATAAATAACTTCTTTTCAAATATGGTTGAGATGGCTAATATTGCTCAGTTTGAAATTGTTGAAAGAGTTACAGAGGATAGAGCTGGCTCAGAAAAATCTGTCTGTAAGATTACTGATGGCAGAGCTTTTTTTGCTGCAAAGTTAATAAGAAAAGTTAATGAAAATGGGACAGTAATTCCAGACAGAGAAGCAGTTGCAAAAAAAGAATACGAAGCTTATTTGAGATTTAGGCGTTCAGAATTAGGTGTTTATACACCAGCTCCAGCCTTTTTGATTAAAGATAGAAATGATCAAGTAATGGGGCTTGCTATTGAATGGATTCGAGGAAAACTTTTGAGTCAATTTTGTCCCAAAAAACCTTTAAGAACAGAAGATATTGATTTATTAGAAAACGCACTTCTTTTATCTAGAAAAAAGGGATTAATTCCCCATCCTGATGTTTATACTGAATCAAATTTGCTTTTATCAACAGAAGGAAGGTTGTTTTTTGCAGAATGTGAAGTAGTTGAAGGAGAAAGAGCCGAATCTTTCTTTGATAGAACAATATCTGATGATATGAATTATTTAAGACAGGAATATTGTAATGTTTGAATCTCAATCCAAAATCAAAACCACCCCATTGCCAGTGGATTTATCCCACTGGCCAATTTTATATAAAGACATTTTAGTCAAAGGCGATATTAATTCATCGGTGGCAGTGTGTACGTTATGGACGGAGCGAAAGGTAGTTGAGCAACTTATCAAAAACCCCAAACTTTATTGTGTGATTGGTAATCTTTACTCTGGTCAGGGAGTCAATGCTATTATCCGTAACGTACTAGCTAATCCTCGAATTCGGACTATTATCCTCTGGGGGGCTGAGCTGTCTTTATCGGGTCATGCCTTGCTGCAATTTATGAAAGAGGGAGTGGATAGTAAGCGCAAAATCAAAAATGGACGAGGGGAGATCGAAGTAGAAATTAGCAACGAAGCGATTGCACTTTTTCGCAAAAGCGTAGAAGTGATTGATTTTAGAGGTAAAACTGCCAAAGAATTGATTACCAAGCTTAAACAAATCAAACAAAAACCACCCTTTGCTGCTAAGGCGCAAATTTTCCCACCCAGTGAGCCTAAAGTTCAAGTTTTACCATCAGAACAAGTTGGTTTTCGAGTAGAAGGTAAAACTGTCGCTCAAACTTGGCTAAAAGTTTTAAACGAAATTTACAAATATGGCCGTTATAAACACACTCGCTATGCTCAGCAAAACCAGCTGCGGGAAGTTTTAAATATGGTAGCCGTAGTGTCAGATGAAGACATGAGCGAGCCTTATTTTCCGGCTTACTTACCGTTTAGCAAGGAAGAGCTGATTGCTTATCTGCCAGAGATGACTTCAGCTCGTAAAATCCCAGGCACAGCTTACAACTACGGTCATCGGATGATGGAGCATTTTGGGGTCAATCAAATTGATAAAATCAAAGAGCTTCTCAAAAAACGCCCGGATTCTAAAAAAATGATTGCTTTAACCACGGATGTGGAGTTGGACTGGTCACATTCAGACACTGGTGATACACCATGTTTGGTGATGATTTTAGGTAGTGTCCAGGATCATAAATTTTTCCTCACCGCTCATTTTCGCTCTCAAGATATGGTTCATGGCTGGCCGCGCAATGCTTTTGGTTTGCGTAAATTGCAGGAAGAAATTGCCCAAAGCGGTGGCTACAAACTAGGCAAACTCACGCTCATTACCCATTCGGCTCATATGTATAGTGACGACTTTAAGATGGTCGAAGAGATTTTGAGTGATTTTTATGAGCAAGAACTGGGCTTTACACCCGCTGTCCATTTTACTTTTGATCCCAAAGGAAATGTCGTCATTGAAATTGATCAAAAAGCTAAGCTGATCAACGTTACCTTATATGAGCCAGATGGGGGACCGGCTATTAAAAGCTGGCAAGGCAAAAAAGCCCTTGAGCTAGTATGGAAAATTAGTGATTGGGGCTATATTTCTATGGCTGATCATGCCATGTATATTGGAACTGAACTCCAGCGGGCGCAGTATTGTTTACAACATAATTTGCCATATCACCAGGATCCAGCACCAAATACAGCGGATTTGTAAAATTAAAACCCACCTACCACGGTAATCTCGCCTTTGATAGCTGGGTGAGGGTTATAGCCCACAATTTCAAAATCTTCGTAGGTAAATTTATCAATATCTTTGATTTTAGGGTTGATTCTCATAATGGGTAGTTTGCGAGGTTTACGCTTCAACTGTTGCCGAACTTGTTTAAAATGATTGTGGTAGACATGAATATCGCCAAAGGTATGGACAAAATCTCCGGGCTTATAACCAGTAACTTGAGCCAGCATCATAGTTAGTAGAGCATAACTGGCAATATTAAATGGTACTCCCAAAAAAGAGTCAGCGCTGCGCTGATACATTTGTAAAGATAGCTTATGGTTGCTCTCATCAATATTGATATGGAAAAACGTATGACAGGGGGCAATTACCATAGAATCTTCGCGGGTTTTAGCCATTTCATAGATATAAGCTGCATTCCAGGCTGAAATGATGTAGTGCTTTTTATGAGGCTTTTCTTTAATTTTATCAATAGCCCATTTGAGTTGATCAATATGTCGACCGTCGCCAGTTGGCCAACGCCGCCATTGAGCACCATAAACTGGGCCAATCTCGCCCCATTTTTTAGCAAAAGCATCATCATCAACTATTTTTTGGACAAATTCCGGCATCTCCATTTTTTTGACCTTACCTAGTTCCATAGCCACTTTGTAATTTTTATACGCCCAATCATCCCAAATATGGACATTGTTCCGAGTCATGTAGGTAATATTAGAACTGCCAGAAATAAACCAAAGCAGTTCATGAATAATCCCTTTTAAATAGACTTTTTTAGTGGTTAAAAGTGGAAAACCTTTAGATAGATCAAAACGAATTTGGCGGCCAAAAACACTGCGCAAACCCATGCCAGTTGAGTGACTAATCTTCTCAACTCCATGTTTCATAATGTCGTCTAATAGATCGAGATATTGATATTCAGGGTGGCGTGGTCTGGACATAAGTTTTTTTGTAAAAATTTGTAACGGCCTAAATGTAACAAGTTAGCAAGATAAGAGCAAGAGGAAAAGAGTTGCTGTGTAAATTAACAATTGCAAAATTATGATGCTTGTGCCATATTGGCTCAAGTTAAAAGTGAATACCTTGTCATTTCGACCGAAGTGGAGAAATCTTATTGATAAGATCCCTCGACGTTGCTCGGGATGACAAAAAAACCATGTCGGACAAAATCTTTGACCTGATTAAGCAAGAAGCTAAACGCCAAAAAGAAATGATAGGCTTGATTCCTTCGGAAAATCATATTTCTCCAGAGGTTTCTCAAGTGTTATCTTCGGTTTTAAGCTCAAAATACTCTGAAGGTTATCCTGGTCGACGTTACTACGAAGGTAACCAAATTATTGATCAGATCGAAACCTTAGCTCAGAACCGACTCAAAAAACTCTTTGGCGTGCCCTACGTTAATGTACAACCATATTCTGGTAGTCCGGCCAACTCAGCCATCGAATTTGCTCTGCTTGAACCAGGAGATACGATCATGGGTCTTAATTTAGCTGGAGGAGGGCATTTGACTCACGGCCATCCTAATGTGACTTTTTCAGGCAAGTATTTCAAATCAGTGCAGTATGGTTTAGACAAAAACGCCCGAATTGATTTTGACCAAATGCTAGCTTTAGCTAAAAAAGCTAAACCCAAACTAATCATTGCCGGTACAACTGCATACCCATTTGTTTTAGATTTTAAAAAATTTAGACAGGTGGCTGACCAGGTTGGAGCTTGGCTGATGGCTGATATTTCCCACATTACTGGTTTGGTAGTAACCGGTGAACATCCTTCGCCAGTTCCATATTGCGATGTCATTATGAGCACGACTCACAAAACCTTTAGGGGGCCGCGAGGAGCTATGATTTTGGTAACTAAACGGGGACTGAAACAAGATTCCGAGCTGGGTCACAAAATTGATATGGCCATTATTCCCGGTCTACAAGGCGGGCCACACAATGCCACTACTGCCGGAATTGCTATTGCAGCTCGTGAAGCGATGAGTCCTAAGTTTAAAAGCTATGGCCATTGGATTGTCAAAAATGCCCAGACTTTAGCTACAGCTTTAAAAGATGAAGGTTTAAAACTAGTTGGTGATGGTACGGATAACCACCTGATTTTAATTGACTTGTCACCACTAGGATTAGGACTTGGTAAACAAGTAGCTTATGCTATGGACCTAGCTGGGATTTATTCCAATTTTAATTCTATTCCCAATGAACCTTGCTCACCTTTTTATCCATCGGGTGTACGAATTGGAACACCTTTGGTGACCACTCGTGGTATGCGAGGGATGCAAATGAAACAAATTGCCAAATGGATTGCCCAAATTATTGACCACGTCAAAGATTATCCTTTGCCAGAGAAAAAAGAAGAGCGGAACGAATTTATCAAAAAATTCCGAGCTAAAATGAATAGAGATCAATACCTGGTAAAAGTTCGCAAAGAGGTCAAAGAGTTGGCCAGTAAGTATCCGCTGTTTAAATGGTAGAAATGTATATTAAGCCTATTTTCTTTGACAGCAAAGCAAAATAAAACAAAAATTAATTAGATATGCGGGTTAAGGCTATTAAAACTAAGCTGGTTAAACCAGGTGATGATTTACTGCAAATTATTGAGCAGTCTATTGCTCAAATTCCGGAACAAAGTGTTTTGGCAGTTACTTCCAAAATTATCAGCTATGCCCAAAACCAACTAGTTCCCATTGCTGCTACTAAAAAAAAAGATAAAATTGCTTGGGTAAAAAAAGAAGCCGAATTGTATTACGGTCCTTATTCCAGTTATAAATTAATGTTAGCAATCAAAAACAACACGCTGTGTGTCAATGCCGGAATTGATAGTTCTAATGCTCAAAATCAGCTAGTTTTGTGGCCTAAAAATTTACAGCAAGAAACCAACCGAATTTGGCAATTTTTGAGAGACCATTATCATGTAAAGCAAGTTGGAGTGATTGTAACTGATAGCAAAACTACACCGCTGCGTTGGGGAGTGACAGGAACCTGTTTGGCTCATTGCGGTTTTAAAGCACTGCGTGAATGTCGGGGGGACAAAGATTTATTTGGATATACTCTGACTATGGTGCAAGTTAATGTGGCTGAAGCTTTGGCAGTTGCAGCCACTTTTGAAATGGGGGAAGTAGCCGAACAAACACCCTTGGCTATTATTAATAGTCCTAGCCAGGTTGAGTGGCAGGATAGAGTGCCCAGTAAAAAAGAGCTGGATGAGCTTCTTATTTCTCTTGATGAAGATGTATATGCACCAATGTTAACCGCTATTCCATGGCAAAAAGGTGATAAACTAGGATAGTTATGAAAATTTTTTTAATCGCTGCTATCACTCTTGATGGTTTTATTGCTCGAGAAGCTGGGCAATCTTCTTTTGATTGGACATCACCAGAAGACCGAACTTTTTTTATCAAAAAAACAAAAGAAGCTGGGGTAGTTATTATGGGAAAAACTACCTATCAAACCATCGGAAAACCTCTCAAAGATCGGCTTAATATTATCTACACCTCAAAACCCTTAAAAAGTAATTATGATAATCTCGTCTATACCAATCAAAAACCTCAGGCTTTGCTATCTGATTTTAAAAAACAAGGCTATAAAAAAATAGCTATCTGCGGTGGAGCTTCGATTTACTCTTTGTTTATGAAAAGTGGCTTAGTTGACCATATGTACTTGACAGTCGAACCGCACTTGTTTGGTCAGGGGGTAAAGCTGTTTAACGACCAACTTGACTGCAAATTAAAATTATTAAGCTCTAAAAAACTTAACGAAAGAGGGACTATGCTTTTAGAGTATCGAGTAATTTAATCTTTCTTTCACTCAATCTTCATAGACATTTAATTTCCATTTTGTATATTTTAGGTTCTTGAATAAAGTAATTTTTTGGTGTTTGGTGTAAAATAACGTTTTTCCGAAAGCAAAATAATATATTTTTATGAGTAAAGAAAGAAGTGCAATTACTGATTCCAATGCTACTGCAATTTTTCCAATAGGAAAACATACAAATTGGGAAACAGGCCATTTATGGATTAATGTTAGTGGAGAAATTCCTGATGATATCGAGGCTTTTGTACAAAGAGCTCATGATTCACTGCTCAATTCAAAATATTCAGGCGAATTGATGGTGGTAGATTTTTCCCAGGATAAAAATTCTGTTAAAGAAATTACAGATGATTTAATTTCTGAAGGATATGAAGCTGAAATTGTAACCTCTCTCTTTTCATATTTTAAGGAAAAGAAAGTAAAAGCTGTACACCTTTTTGCAAATAATAGTGTGAATGCTGCGCTGTTTTTAGTTGAAGGATCTAATCAAATCCCATCTTCCTTTAATAATCCTGATTTATTTGTTTTAACTAAAAAAAGGACCGAATTTTAAATCGGTTTATAATAGGTCTATGAAACTTTTAGTAATAGGCTGTGCAATCTTTATTTTAGTTATAAGTTGTTGTGGAGTTTATTTTCTCTCTAAATCTAATAGCGAAAAATCTCTTCTTTCTCCAGGAGGATTAAATTCAACCCCTCAACCAACTCCTAAACCACTACTTACATATACATTTACTAACTTAGCTAAAAGAAAATATCAGGCTAGTCAAATTAAGCTTGGGGAAACAGTGACTGAAAATAGCGCTTATATTTCTCAACTTTTTACCTACCAATCAGACAGTTATACCATTTCTGGTATTGCTAATTTTCCAGTAACTCCTGAGAGTAAAAAACGGCCAGTCATTATTATGATCAGAGGTTATGTTGATCAGGAAATGTATCGGCCCGGAATTGGGACAGAAAAAGCAGCTGCCATCTTTGCCCAAAATGGCTATATTACGTTAGCACCTGACTTTTTAGATTATGGCAGTTCAGATAAAGGTAAAGACGATGTGTGGTTTAACCGCTTTCATAATCCAGTTGACGTGCTGAATTTAATTGCTTCAGTAGGCTCTATTGGTATGGCAGATCCTACTAAAATTGGAATTTGGGCGCACAGCAATGGTGGTCAAATTGCGCTTTCAGTTTTAGAAATTTCTGGTAAAAACTACCCAACTACCTTATGGGCACCGGTTAGCAAACCATTTCCATACTCGGTACTTTATTACACTGATGAGTTTGATGATGAAGGCAAATACTTACGCCAAGAACTAGCTTACTTTGAACAGGATTATGATGTTACTGACTTTTCCATTACCCAGTATTTTGATCAAATCCAAGCGCCATTACAAATTCATCAGGGTGATAAGGATGAAGAAGTCCCAGTGTATTGGTCAAATACTCTAGTGGATCAGTTGAAAGGTTTAGATAAAGATGTGACTTATTTTGTTTGGGTAGGAGCCGATCATAATATGGTAGGAAGTTGGGGAGAAGTGGTAGAAAAAGATGTAGAGTTTTTTGATAAACACCTTCAGTAAATAATTTTTTTAGTATAAAATCTTGATGTTATAAAATTGATCACAAAATTATGGTGAAACAGAAAAAAGGCTATTTAATTTCATTTGAAGGTGGTGAGGGTGGTGGCAAAACTACTCAAGTTACTAAACTAGCTGAGTACATGAGCAAATTAGGTAAAAGTATTATTACGACTCGTGAGCCTGGCGGAACAAGAATTTCCGAGCAAATTAGAGAGGTAGTATTGGATACACAAAGCACTAATATGAGTATGGCAACAGAGGTCTTATTATTCCAAGCTGCACGGGCGCAAATATTTGCTGAGCTTATCATCCCAGCTCTTAGCGAAGGTAAAGTAATTTTGTGTGATCGTGGCCCTTATACTTCGGTTATTTATCAGGGTATTGTGCGAGGTTTTGGTGCCAAGATGATTGAAAAACTAAATGATTTATCTACTCAAAAAACCTATCCCGACCTTGTTTTCTTACTCGATGTACCTGTGGAAATTGGCTTAGCTCGAAGGGCACAATCAGGAGAGATGAACAGACTTGATAATGAAACCAAAGAATTTCATGAAAAAGCCCGGCAAGCATATTTAGAAATTGCTAAAAATGATAAAAGTGGCAAGTGGGTAATTATCGATTCAATGCAAAGTATTGAACGAGTATATACGCAAATTACAGAAGAATTGAAAAAAAGGAGAGTTATCTAGAGCTGCTTTCTGTATCTAGATATTCTTTAAGTTTTCCAGAAGCTTCAAAATCGCGATCAGTTACTATTTCCAGAACCTGACTTAAAGTCATGGTTATAACTATCTAAAAAACATTGGTAAAAATAAAAATTATTTAACTCCTAATTTTTATTTGCAATTTAAATCTCTTATTTAAGGAAATTATTTTTTAGTTATAATATCGAGGCTATGTCTACTTCGAAAGAAATCAGGGATAGAGAACCAGATTTTAGTAATGCTATTGAAATACTTTCAAGATATAGATTTGTACAGGTAGGACAAAATAATATTTTGTATGCTAATTTAGAACGTAATAGTCAACTTGAAGACAGAGCAAGAACTGCTCAAAATTTAGCATTGATTATCACAGGACCATCTGGCGTTGGTAAAGATGCGGTTGTTAATAAACTTTTGTCTCTAGATACAAACCCTCCTTTTTCCAGAGTTAAAACTGCTACTTCTAGAAAACCAAGAGATGAAGAAAAAGGATTAGGAAAAGTAAGACCTTATTTTTATATCCCTGGTCCAACTGAATTTATTGCAATGGTTGAAGAAGGTAAATTGATCGAATATGTTTCATATGGGGGGAATTATTATGGGTTACCTTGGCGGAATTTCAGAAAAGCTCATGGAATTCCTATTATAAGAGTTGATCCTAAAGGAGCAGAAACTTTAATGACTAAATGGCAAAATAGAGAAAATCTTTTTTCTAATTATCTTTTATTAGAATTTTTTATCCTTCCAGAAAGTAAAAACAGTTTAATTTCTTGCCTAAGAAATAGAGAAGGTTTTAATGCTGGAGCAAATGAAATGATTGCTAGGAGGCTTGCAGAGTTTAGCTCTGATATCTCTAGAATGCCTACAACTAGTTATGCAGTAATCAATAAATATGGATATTTAAACGAAACAGTGCAGGCTATTACTCATATTGCTAATCTTTGGCAAGGTGAATTAATAATCTAGGCTTTTAAAGGTATTTTAAATTAACGCTTGACAAAGCATATTAGGTGTGTAACAATTACTTATGGTTGGTAACTTTAAAGATTATTACCAAGCTTTTTTTGTAACCCGCAGGATTTTGGCGGGTTTTTTTGTAGTCAAAACCAAAGCATTAAAAACTATTTGGCTACTTGGTAGTCATCAACAACTTGCTTTGGCAAACATAAAAAATAATAGAACTCGGCTTTAAAGTGCCGAGTTTTGTGTATAAGGAAATATTTATGGGAAATGAGCAATTAGTAAGCCAAGGTTCAGATCAAATCACTATTGCTGATCCACAAGTAGATATAGTTACTGGCGGATTTGATGTAGCTACATCAATGATTCTAGCATTAGAATTTCTGGCTTCACAAGATTATCTTGATGGTTTAAGAGTAAAAAATTTACCAGAGTCATTAATTTTACAAACCGAAGAACTAGTTGATAATCCAAAAGCATTGCTAATGAGGTCTGAAGAACTTTTTAACCAGGCCTTTGATGCTTTAAGAGAATTCTATAGAGAAAGCGAAGGACCGATTTTGATTCCATATTCTGGGGGACGAGATTCAAGTTCAATTTTTGCTTTAACACTTCTTTTGAATAGCTTAGAGTTTGATAATAGTAGACGGATTATTTTAGTCACTGCTTTAACTGGATTTGCAGGTAATTTACAAGCGCCAAGAGAACAGGCAGAAAAAATAGTAGAGCAAATTCGAAGCTTAGGTATACAAACAAACATCGATTTAAACACAGATCATTATTATATGGATCTTTCTGGACCTTATAGTGAACACGTAGTTAGGTCTTCTTTAGAAGATAGAGATAAACTAGGCCATCCAGGATTGTGTTCTTCTTGTAAAATTACTATGGAAGCACATTTGGCCCAAGCTGCAAAGCAATTAGGTGCAGGAGCTGTTGCTTTGGGTTATACAGATTTACAAGCAATGCAGCAATGGCCAGAACAATCAGAGGCTCAACAAGCTGAAATGCAAACTTGGTTTAGAGATAATTATCCTGGTATTGTAATTGGTTCACCATTAAATCATGTCATTACTTTACCTCCGGATACTACATTATTACTTGCCGCATTAGGTTTGCCAACAGATCATCATAAACAAGAAATGCCTTGTGCGGCAGCACGAACAAATCCAATATCTATGGATCATCAAAACCACGCTGGTTTTGTGCGTGGTAAATTAAAAAAGATGTATCCGGGAGAAATATCATTATCAACAGAAATTCCTAAGAGAACTGACGTGGATCATGCGGCGGTAATAATGTCTTTAAAACAAGATTCAAATTTTATGAGTGGTGTTTTCCCTCAATAACCTTATGAAAAGAAAAAATATTCTTGTTAGTGCTTGCTTAGTGGGAGTAAATTGTCGTTATGATGGTAGTAATAAGCTAAATGAAAAAATAATTAAACTTTTAGAAAAAAAAGAACTAATTATTGTTTGTCCGGAATTATTGGGTGGTTTTCCTATTCCAAGAAGTCCTTGTCAAATTGTAGGTGGAGATGGGTATGATGTCTTGCAAAAAAAAGCCAAGGTGATGGGGGAAGATGGTATTGATTACTCGCAACAATTTATCAAGGGAGCAAAAAATGCTCTTAGAATAGCTAGAGAAAATAATGTATCAGTAGCTTATTTACGCGAAAAAAGCCCTTCATGTGGGAGTGGTGAGATTTATAATGGCAAGGGTCTTAAAAATGGCGATGGAGTATTTGCCGCTTTATTAAAACAGAATGGAATCAAAGTAGTTAGAATTTAACGTTTAAACATGACAGAAAACCCTTCTTCAAAGGAGATCTTCGAACCATTGCAAGAAAATAATAGTATTTTGTTTATAGCAGGTAATAATCAAAAAGCTGACTTATTATGCTTGCTAGGAGTAGGAGTGGTAAGAACTACTCTATTTCCTGATACTTTTAGTGAAGCAGATTGGCAAGCAGCATATGAACATGGGCCATTTTATGAATATGGTTATATACCTGAAGTTTTAGCCTGGCAAAAGGCAGTAGCTGCTCATCATGAGTTTCCGGATAGTCATGTTATAACCTCAGATACTTTAAAAGTAATTAGAAATAATGGAACTGTAACAGTATTGGAAAAACCTGCAAACAAAGAAGAAGCAGTAAAACAAATAATGGCTCAGTCAGGAAAAGAAATTATCCAAAAAGGAGTTTTAGTATATTGGGATGGTGTAAATTGGAAAATTGGTATAGTTGAAACAAAAATGAATATTGCAGAAATATCAGAAGGTAGGGCGCAAGTTTATGTGGAAGAGTATTTTGATAAAAAACTACACAATATTCCAGGTTCACTTCCCATTATGCATGAACCAACAAGAATTGAATTTTATGAAGATGGATTCGAGGTCTCTATGAGTTGTGCTACAGGATTTGAGCAAAATAGAGCTAGTGAGCCAAAATGGCAACGAAAATCACATATTTCATTGTCTGAAGATGGTTTGAATACAGTTTTTGCATATATTAATGGCTTTGCTCCTCCGCTTTTGGAAGAAATGGGACTTTTTTCATAGAAAACAACCTTGGATTGAATTTTTATTTTAGTAGGATATTTATAGTTTATATTTAAAATAAATGACTTATAAACCAATAACAGTGATAGGTAATGTAGGTTCTGGCAAGAGTACTGTGTGCGAACTTTTGGCAAAAAAGCTTCATGCCAAACTTATCCCAGCTGATGAATTTTATAAAACTAATCCATTTTTCCCATTAGCTTTACAGGATCGTAAGCGTTGGTCGTTTACTAGTGATTTATGGTTTCTAAAAGAACGTGCTAAGTTATTATCTAAACTAAATTCTGAACTCAATGATCAAAATATAATTATTGATAGCGGAATTGTTATGAGCTATGTGTATGCTCACAGCAGAATTAAAAGCGGTTATTTTACAGATGAAGAGTGGAGTTTATATCAGGAAATTTATACATTTTTAACTAAAAATATTAGCAACCAAGGAATCCTCATTTATTTAAAAGCACCGGTTAATTTTCTTCTCAAACGAATCAAAAAAAGAGGAAGAGAATTTGAAATAAAAAATCATAGTAAAGATTATTTAACCAGTTTGCAATCCAGTCTGGATTTTGTAGTTAAAAATTCTAATGTAAAAGTTATTACTATCAATATCTACGAAAAAACAGACATACATAATTTGATTAAAAAAATTATTAATAAGTTGCCTAATTTTTAACTGAAAACATAATATTGGAAAAGTTTTTAGTTTATAATTTAAACCATGAAACTTACACCCATTCAATTTTCCAATGAATCAATTACCTATATTGCTCCGAGCTGGAGCCAACTTGAAGATTTGAGCTTTATACTTGCTCAAAAAATTTTGAAAGATAAGCTCAGAATTGATCGTATTGTGACGTTAGCTAAAGGTGGTTGGCCACAAACCTGTAGTCTAATTGATTTTTTAGGAATTGATTATGTTGCTAGTATTGGTATTAAGTTTTATTCAGGGATTGGTAAGATGATGGATAAACCAGATATTTATCAAGATATTCCTCCTGTAATTCGTAACGAGACAGTTTTATTGTTTGATGATATTGCCGATACCGGCAAGTCTTTAGTTTTTACTAAAGACCACTTACGGGATTTTGCTGTCAAAAAAGTGTATACGGCCAGTTTGTTTTATCGTAACCATTGTAGTTTGACTCCAGATTATTATGCTCAAGAAGTGAATTCATGGATTGTTTTCCCTTTCGAAGCTCGGGAAACGATTGAACAACTTGGGCTAAAATGGGCAAAACAGGGACTTAACAAACAAGAAATTATTAAAAGGTTTAAGAAATTTAATTTCAAAGATGAAATTATTAATTACTATCTAAAAATATGATTTTAATTGTTGATTTTGGTTCACAAACAACTCATTTAATTGGTAGGAGGATTAGGGATTTAGGGGTAGAAGTTAGGATAGTTGATTCGGATAATGCTTTAGCTGGAATTTCTAAATATAAACCTGCAGGTATTATCTTGTCTGGTGGTCCAGCAAGTGTTTATGAAAAAGGTTCTCCTAGTATCGATCCCATAATATTTACATTTAAAATTCCAATTTTAGGAATATGCTATGGTTGGCAACAAACTGCAAGATTACTTAAAGGTAAAGTAATTCAAGGTCATAAAGAATATGGTCCGACTGAAGTTAAAATAAATCATAGAAGTCCTTTATTTGAAAATATAAAAGCCAGAGAACTTAAAGTTTGGATGTCTCATGGTGATGAAGTGGTTAAATTGCCTGTTGGTTTTGATTATCATGTATCTACTCCGACAGTAAAGGCAGCTGGGGTAGGTGATTTTGAAAGAAAAATTTTTGGAGTCCAATTTCATCCAGAAGTAGAACATACCCAAGAAGGTAAAAGAATTTTACAAAATTTTGTAGAAATTATCTGTGGTTTAAAAGTTTCTAAAAGAAAAATCAATGTTAATGACATTATCAAGCAAGTAAAAGATATAGTTGATCAAAAAGGAGAAAATGCCAAAGCAATTGCTGCGGTCTCTGGAGGAGTTGATTCGACGGTTGCTAGCACGATTGTGGCTAAAGCAATGGGCAAAAAATTTATTCCTATTTATTGTGATAATGGTTTGATGCGTGAAGGAACTACTGAGGAAGTCAAATATATTTTTGAAAAATTATTGAAAATAAAGCCAGTTATATTAGATTCAAAAAAAGAATTTTTAAGTAAATTAAAAAAAGTAACTGATCCAGAGAAAAAGAGAATCATTATTGGTAATTTGTATATAGATTTATTTCAACAAGAAGCTAAAAAAATAAAAAATACAAAATTTTTGGTTCAAGGAACGATTTACTCTGATGTTATTGAAAGTAAGGGTAGTAAAAATGCCAGTAAAATAAAAAGCCATCATAATGTTGGTGGTTTGCCAAAAAAAATGAATTTGGACTTACTTGAACCTTTACGCAATTTTTACAAAGATGAAGTTAGAGAATTAGGTAGACAGCTAGGTTTACCAGAAGATATTTTGATGAAACAGCCTTTTCCAGGCCCAGGCCAAGCGATTAGGATTTTGGGAGAGGTGACGGAGGAAAGATTAGCTAAGCAACAACAAGCTGACAAAATTGTTTTAGAAATTATAAAATCAAGTGGTTGGTATAACAAGATTTTTCAATCTTTTCCTATTATGACTGGAACGATGAGTACAGCAGTTAAGGGTGATGGTAGAGTTTATGGAGAAATAGTTGGATTAAGAGTTTATGATAGTAATGATATTATGACAGCTGGTTGGGCTCATTTACCATATGAACTGTTGCAAAAAATTTCTTCTAGAATAGTAAATGAAGTGCCCGATGTGTCTCGAGTTGTATATGATATTACCACTAAACCTCCAGCTACTATGGAGTGGGAGTAATTTTTATGTTTCAAGTTGATGAAATCATTGCTAAATTGCAAGCTTATCAGGACAAAGCTCATGTTTTAATGGTTTTAGGTTCTGGGTGGAATAGTGTGGTTGAAGGAATGAAAGTTGAGAAGCAGTTTGATTTTGCTCGAGTTTTTGGTGAAGGAGCTGGAGTGCTAGGTCACAAAGGCGCTTTACTTTTAGGCAAACTTAATAATAGGTCGGTTTGGATTATGGCTGGCCGTTTTCATACCTATGAAGGTTATAGTAGCGAAGAAGTAACTCGGCCATTGCAAGCCTTGGCCAAATTAGGGATTAAAATGGTTGTTTTAACTTCAGCTGTTGGGGGACTAAATAAAAATTATCAAGTTGGCGACATTATAGTTTTAAAAGATATACTGACTCTTTTTTGCCAAAGTCCTCTAACTGGTTCTAATTTTCAGGATCTGTCTCAAGCTTTTGATAAAAATTTACAAGATATTGCTTGTAATGTTTGCCAAAAATTTAATATTGCTTATCATCGAGGTGTTTACACCTATTACAAAGGACCAAATTTTGAAAGCTTTGCAGATAAGATTGCCTTAGAAAAGCTAGGGGCAGATGCAGCGGGTATGAGTACTGTACCAGAAACTATTATGGCTAATCATTTAGGAATTAAAGTATTGGGTTTGTCATGTGTGACCAATTTGGCTTTTGTTAAACATAATCATCAGGAAGTTTTAGCTAATGCTCAAGCTCAAAGTGAAAAAATGAGGAAATTGTTAGAAGGGATTATAAAAGAGATAAAGTAAATTTTTTTAAGCAGGAATTTTTCTCTAAATATTGAAACCTATTTTCTTTGTCTTGCCAAATGCTATTCCTATTTTTTCTTTCCTGCCTGCCGGCAAGCAGGGCTTGTCCAAAGTTACAAAAGCCTATTTCTTTGTGCCGACAAAGAAATAGGCAAAAGAAAACTCTCGCTTAGGTTAAAAAATGTTCAGGAAACAATTTTTCTCATTTTATGTCATCGAACTTGCCTTCTCAGAAAGGCAGCAAACATTGCGATGACATTATTAAAAAGAATTCGAAAAACAGTTTCTTGACTATTTTTTAAAAAAGCGATTATAAAGCAAGAATAAAATCTTAGTCTTTCACTTCTTCTACTACAAATCTAGGGCGATTAGGAGTAGGTTTAGATTGGGGAATTTGACTATTTTCTACCTGTTGATTGCGATTTCTTTTATATGGTTTATGGCGGTTTTTTGATTTTTTAGTTGCTTTTTGAGTTTCATATGTTGGTGAATTTACCTGATTTAGATTATGACTTTGACCGATCAGTTTGGCCATTGCTGCTTCAGCCTGATCTCGATGTTGAGTTGGTCTAGTTAATGGTTTGATAGTTGGAGCTTGGTTAGGTTGAACTGGCACTGGAACTGGCTCAACTTTTTGCTTGTCAGGTTTGCCATAGCGCTCAGCTGAAAGACGAATGGCTTTTTCCCGATTCTGATTGCGACAGTTTGGTAGTGGTAATGTTCGGGCTGGAAAAGCAGTGGAGGTTCGGTTATCAATTGAAATTTTGGTAATCGTTTCAAAATTATCCAAGCCGACTAAATCAGCTTCTTCATATAAATTGCCAAATTCTTGGTTGAGCATAGTAGCATCTGCGGCACCAACTAAAAATGAAATCAAGGTGCCAACATTACCAAAAATAGCTTTTTGAACATCTTCTTCGACTTGGCCCATATACTGATTAGCGACCATTAAATTGAGCCGGTACTTACGAGCTTCGGATAGGATTTTAATAAACGAAGAAGTGGCAAAATTTTGAAACTCATCAACATAAAGATAAAAATCACGGCGTTTGTCTTCGGGAATGCCAACACGGTTCATGGCAGCTAACTGGATTTTAGTGATAAACATGGCACCAAGGAGGGCGGCATTATCTTCACCAAGGCGGCCTTGGGCTAAATTAAGCAGTAAAATTTTGCCGCTGTTCATAACATCTTCTAGATCAAGACTGGAATGGGGCCGCTCCAGAATTGTCCTAATTTTGGGTGAGGTGATAAACTGACAAACTTTATTTAAAATTGGAGAAACAGCTTCAGTCCGAGCCCGATCATCAAGTCGACCAAACTCATCCAACCAGAAGTTTTTCAAAACCTGATCGTCAATTTTTTCAACTATCTGTTTACGATAGGCGCTATTAGTTAGCAGTTTAGGCACATCCAAAAGCGTGCTATTTGGTACAGCTGTAAGAGTTAGTATAGTATTGCGTAAAATGTACTCTAGCCGTGGTCCCCAGGAGTAGCCAAACAGTTTATGGAAAATAGAAACAATCCCAGAAGCTACCAACTCGGCCTGCTCAGGAATAGTAATTTCTAGAGGATTCATCCGAAACGGATACTCAACATTAGTTGGATCAAGATAAACTACATCATTAAGTCGAAACTTAGGAATATAGTCGAGCAAAGTTTCACACAGATCACCATGAGGATCAATGACTGCCAAACCTTCTCCATTACGCATGTCATTAATACCCATATTGGCAATCAAGGTTGATTTCCCAGTACCAGTTTTTCCGATCACATAGATGTGTTTACGTCGGTCAATGCGTTTGATCCCAAACACCGTTGGTTTGTTTTTGAATTCGGTTTTTGCAAAAAAGTTGATATCCCGCTTTTGTTCATCTGTCAAACCAGCAGCAATAACTAAATTTTCGGGGGGTTCGCCTTTAAGGGTGCCGCCCCAGGCAATATTTTTAATATTGATTAAATTTTGGTTAGGTAGATGAAATAAGGTAGCTAGTTCATCGCTGGTAAAAACTTGAGCATTACTACCATAAGTCGGCATACGACTCATAATACTGGTAAACCAGCCGGTTTTATCCCAAAACATTGGTCTAGATAGCTTTAGACTATTGCCTTCACCATGAGACAGGCTAGCAAAGGCTCCAGCTAAATTGGTCAAAACTAGTTCTGATTGGTATTTATTTTTGCTGTGGACCAAGACATTAATATCAACACCAAATCCAGTTTGACTGCATTTTTGCTCAATCAGAGTTTTTTGGGGATGAGGCATAACTTTATCTGGTTCGCCAGTAGAAAAGGTTTTATTAGCTATACTTTGGCCATGAACTTGCCAATTGCCTTTGGGAGCACTGATAAGGTATTGAATCAAAACTTTGTCAGTTGGATCAGTTTTAGCCAGTGTTCCTAAAACGGTTGATAGGGGGTCAACATCCTTAAAGTCAGCATACGTTTTTAAAGGCAAATAAAACGGCTTTTCCAGCCTAATTTTGCCAAAACTGGCATGATCCATTTGATCTTTAAAACTGCTTTGTTTGCCAAAAAAGAAAGGCAGAAAATCGCCAACTGGAGAAATCAAAGCTTGAGGATATTGTGCAGTTAACTGACTAGTAAAATAAGAGCCAAAGGTAGTTGGACAAGCTGCCATAAAATAAATGCGTTGATTCCAAGCAATAATTTCAAAAGACAAAGCTTGAGATTTTCCGAACAACCGTTTGAGTAAAGAATTTTTAATCCGAGGTAAAGCTTTGAGACAAGCGGCCATAGCTTCAGGTGAAGTTTCAGAGGTTTTGGGAACGCGCAGCTCAAAAAAAGTTAAAACTGGAGCTAGTACTTGATTGGCAGCCATACGTTAGTTATTCAAAAAAGCACATCTATGCTTCTTATACTTAGTAATTATAGCGGGTTGGGAAAAGATAGTGTAGAGAAGTAAATCTTTATTGACCGAATCATTCTTGTATTACATTTTTATTTGTGTCTACAATAATATAATTATCAATTTTTGAAATATATGGAAAAAAATTCTATCCAAAGCGAAATCGTAAATCACAATACTATAAAATCTGAAGAATTCATGTCTATTGGACAGCTTTTATCAGAATCTTGGCTTACCTTTAAAAAGAGTATTTTGAATTTGTTTTTAATATCTCTGCTGTCTTTTGTTTTAAGTCTAATTTCAATTGGAATTATAGGGTTAGTGGTGATAATAAGTATTGGTGTTAAAATCTCTTCTTTGAGTTCCTTTAATTTTAGTAATCTGTTAACAAGTAATTTTTCTACATTGCTCGTTCCTTTTATAGCTTTAGTTTTAGGTTTCTTGCTTTTTGTGATTATTCAAGCAGCTCTACAAATTGCTTCAATTATTGTCATTGATAAAAAGGGAGAAGAAGGAAGTTTTGGAAAAGCACTTGGAATAGGGTTTAGTCTAGCGATTCCTCTTATAGCAACTCTAATCTTAACTCAAATTATTATTTTAGGTGGTTTGTTTTTGTTCATTATTCCTGTTTTAATTTTTGGCTTGATGTTGATGTTTGTTCCTTATGAAGTAGCTCTATCTGGGAAAAGTCTTTTTAAAGCAATTAATGGAAGTTTGAAAATAACTATCCAACATTTTGGCGAAATTTTAGTACGTTGGTTGGTTATGGTTGGGATTGTATTAGGAATAATGATTTTCTTACCTTTGTTGCTGGAAGCTGTGAATAAAAACTTGGGATTGATGTTTAGGTTTATTATGATTTTTGGAAATATGTTAGTGTCTTGGTACTTTATGGCCTATTCGGTAACTTTGTACAAGGATGCTAAAGAAAAAACTGATTGGACTAAAAAAACTAACACTATCTGGGTTTGGCTTATTGCTATTTTCGGTTGGATAATGGCAGTTACATTAGGAATCCTGCTTTATAACACAATTCAAAGCAAGATTCCGGATATCGAGAAACTCATACAGAATAAGGAAAAAATTGAAAATCTTGAACAAAAAGAGGCAGAAAGGATTACTTCATATATACCCTCAGCATGTGGTTTATCTGTTCCGGTAACTAATACTAGCGATACTTATGAAGGAAAAGACAGAAAATGGATCTTTAAAGAATATCCCTTAAAACCAGAAGCCTTTATTACGTTAGATCAAAATGTTTTACCTCATGAAGTAGCTTGGGGGTCATTTTTATTTTATAAATCACAAGATGATGAAAGTGGTATCAACCCAGGTTTTGAAATTATTTGTGTTGATAATACTAAGTCTTTAACACAAGAAGATTACCTAGCTTTGGCATTAGCTAATAAAGATTATGAAGTCAGTCATGAAGATTCGCTGAAATGGGGAGAAGTACCATTAGATTTGGTTTATGTAAAAGGAACGAATTCTGAAGGAGAAGAATTTAGAGATGTACAATATGTAGGATTGAGCAAGGATGAAAAAAAACTGTTTTTAATCAAGTGGTGGGGAGTTGACGAGGAAAAATTTGCTACTATCAGTGCTCAACTAGATGAAGATATGCTGATGATGAGGAAAAATTTAAAATATCGTGATGTAAATGAAACTATATCTGATTTAACAACCCAGTTTCTTAATAGTAATAAAAGCAACAATCAGCAATCGACTAATACAAATTCACAGGTTTCCAGTTGTACTCCATTTAATATTCGAGAAGGGGAATTTGCCAGTAATAAATGTTATAGCCAACAAGATTATGATGATTTGCAATATTATCTGCAACGATTCAATAGCTCTGCTGCAACGTATAATGGAGCAGTAGCATCGATGAGTATAACTTGTAATGGAAGTGATTTTTTTAAAGATCAGTGCGAACAGGATAAAAAAGATAAAGAACAAGCTGAAGCAGATATTAATAATTACCGTAATACCATTAATGGGATTATTGCTAAAGGAAGATAGTTTTTTGCAAAACCCCGTTTTTTAGGCTATAATTCCATCCATTACTCACACACCTTGAAAACTCCTTGACTCATTGTGTCATTTCGAGCGAAGTCGAGACCTGCCTGCTGGCAGGCAGGAATCTTATTAACAAGATTCTTCGACTTGACTTTCAGTCAAGCTCAGAATGACAAAATGGTTATTTTGTCAGGTGTGGCGGCAACCCGAACAAACATTATTATTTTATTTCGGGATTAAAGGAGATTTACTATGTCTTCAGACAAGACTGATAAATCTGTGGTTTCATTAGAAAAAATGCTGGAAGCTGGGGTTCATTTTGGCCATCAGGCTAAAAGATGGTATCCCAAAATGGCTCCTTACATTTGGCAATCCAGAGATGGAGTGCATATTTTTGATCTTTTAAAGACCCAACAGCTTTTACAGGAAGCTTGTGAAGCAGTCAAACAAGACATGATTGCTGGCAAAACTATTGCTTATGTAGCCACTAAACGTCAGGCTGCTGCTATTGCTAAAGAAGAAGCTAAACGAGCTGGAGTTCCCTATATTGTTTCCCGTTGGGCTGGAGGAACTATTACCAACTGGCAACAAGTTAAACAAAGTATTGATAGGTTAAAAAAACTTAAATCTGGTCTCGAAAGTGGTGAATTTAAACAATATACTAAAAAGGAACGAGTTTTGCTGGATCGAGAAGTGACCAGATTGGAACGACTTTTTGGCGGAATAGTTGATCTTGCTCAACCACCCCAAATACTTTTTATTATTGATATTAATCGGGAAAAAGCTGCTGTAGCCGAAGCTAAACACAATGGAGCTAAGCTATATGCTCTAGTTGATTCCAATGTTGATCCTGAACCAATCGATCATCCAATTCCTTGTAATGATGATGCCGTGCGCTCAATCAAACTTATGACTGAAGCCTTTACTAATGCGGTGATTGAAGGCAAAGAACTAGCTGCTAAAGCTAAAATTGAAGTTACAAAATAAATAGTATTGTCATTTCGAGCGAAGTCGAGAAATCTTATTGATAAGATCTTTCGTTCTTCGATAAACTCAAAACTCAAGATGACAAGAGCATATGAGCATTTCTGTTGATCAAATCAAAAAATTACGAGCCCAGACCAAGGCTGGAGTGATGGAAGTTCGCCAAGCTCTAACTGAAAGTAATGGTGATATTGCCAAAGCTAAAGATTGGCTTAGAAAAAAAGGTTTAGATAAAGCTGCCAAAAAAGCTGATCGGGAAACTGGCGATGGTTTGGTAACGGCTTATATCCATGCTGGCGGTCAAATTGGAGCTTTAGTTAAACTAGGTTGTGAAACCGATTTTGTAGCTAAAACTTCTGAATTTCAAACCTTGGCTTCTGAAATTGCAATGCAGATTGCTTCGATGGAGCCAAAAGATGTTAAGCAGCTTTTAGCTCAAAGCTATATTCGGGACAGTAAAAAAACGATTGATGATCTTATCAAAGAAGCTATTGCCAAACTAGGAGAAAATATTCAAATAATTGAGTTTAAACGATTGGCAATTTAATACTTAATTTTTAAATAAATATAATAAGCACACCAGAAAAGTGTGCTTATTATTATCTCTCCTAGAGACTTTGTTTAAAAAAGATTATTGTTGTTGATTTGGTATTTCCTTATCCTCTTTTTTTGAAGAGAGGGGAAATTCATTAGCTATTTCCCCTAATAGTGCAAACAGATCTGCTCCAAAGTGAGCTAAACTTTCAGTCATTTCTTTTCTTTTGACCGGATCTTCAATTGCACCTCTTATTTCTTCTGCCATTTGTCTAAAAGTGCTGGGACTTGTCATCCATTTCAATACGTTTTCCCATTGCGGCTTGCCATCTGGTCCAAAAAGCTGATCTCTATCATTTCCAGTTTGTTCTGAAGTTTGTATTTGGGGAGCTGCTGGCACACTTTCTATTTCTGGGACACCTGATGTAAATTCACTCATAGAAAATACCTTTCATGAATAAATATTTATAATATTTAAAATATAACATAAAATTCTTTTTACAAAAACAGAGCAACCTGATAAGATAAAACCAAACTTAAAAGTCTAGTTTAAAAGTTGGCATCTTATATATTTTAAATCAAAATTTATCGCTCTAACTTTACAACTTTGATTTTTAGTTATACTTATGAATCCTATTTTGACAAGCTTCCAAGAAAAAGCTGAAAAAGTTGTTCAACTTTTGACTGATGATTTAGCGACTATGAAAACCGGTCGGGCAAAACCCAGTCTAGTCGAGCATATCAAAGTAAGTGTATATGGCGGCACTTGGATGGAAGTGCGCGAACTAGCTTCAATCTCAGCGCCTGATGCCAATCATATTATAATTTCACCTTGGGACAAGAGTGTTCTAAAAGATATGGAAAAGGGATTAGCAGCTTCGGAGGCCAGACTCAATCCGGTGGTTGATGGCGATATTATCCGGATTAATATTCCACCACTGACAGAAGAAAGACGTCAGGAATTTGTCAAACTGGTTCACCAAAAAGCCGAATCACACCGAGCAATGGTACGTAATGAACGCAGACAAGCTAAAAGTGATATTGAAGCTCAAAAAGATCAGGCTGGAGTGAGTGAAGATGATATTCATAATGATATTGAGCAATTACAGAAAATTACCGACGATATTATTGCTAACATTGATGGCTTAGCCAAAGCCAAAGAAGAAGAATTAATGCAAGTCTAAGATTCTCAATTCTCAATTTTCCAATCATATTTATTGGTAATTGGCGATTGATTATAAACTGTCATGATTCCATCAATCATTATTTTTCTTATTGTTCTTTCTATTGTAGTTTTGATTCATGAACTAGGTCATTTTGTGGCAGCCAAACTGGTTGGTATTAAAGTTGAAGAGTTTGGGTTTGGGTATCCGCCAAGAGCAGTGGGTAAAAAAATTGGCGAAACTATTTACTCTTTAAACTGGTTGCCATTTGGCGGTTTTGTCCGGATGTTTGGTGAAGAAGAAGGGCAAATGGACTCTAAACAAAAACTATCAGCCAAACTTTCCAAAAGAGCTTTTTATCACAAAAGCAAACGACAGCGGTCACTGGTTATTTTAGCTGGTGTTGCGATGAATTTGCTTTTAGGTGTTTTCTGTTTTTCTTTAATTTACTCAACCGTTGGTATTCCTCAAGAAGTTGACTATATTACAGTTCAAGGTATAGCTGCCAATTCTCCAGCTCAAGCTGCTGGGGTTTCCGAAGGTGATAGAGTATTGGCTATTGATGGTATTGCTATGGATCAAACATCAGATTTTGTTGATTATCTGAAAGATAAAAAAGGGGTTCAAGTTACTGTTACTTTAGAACGTGATCATAAAACCTTACAAATCCCAGTTACTCCTCGGACTTCCTATCCACCAGAAGAAGGAGCAGTGGGAGTACTGGTTTCCAATTATGACAATGTTTTTTATCCAGCTTGGCAGATGCCGTTTCGGGGTGTTTGGGTAGGAGTCCAAGAAACGTATGCTTGGACTAAAATGATGCTTGAAGGATTGGGAACGATGGTAAGTGGTATTTTCAAAGGAGCAACTCCGGAAGTTACTGGCCCAGTGGGAATTTATCAAATTACCTCAACAGTAGCCGAACAAGGGATTTTGCCGCTGATCAAGTTTATCGGGATTTTATCGATCAATTTAGCAGTGGTAAATATCTTACCGCTACCGGCTTTAGATGGCGGTCGATTTGTCTTTATTATGATCGAAGGCATCATTGGCCGAAAGATCAAACCAGCTATTGAAGCATATATCAATATGGCGGGAATGGCAGTACTTATTGGCTTAATGGTTTTAGTTACTATTGGTGATGTGATACGGTTGATAAGAGGATAAAGTAATTTTAATAATTCCTATTTTTTCTTTGTTTGTCCAAATAAAAAATAGGATAAAAAAGAAAAGACAGCTCGTTACAACTTAGCCAGTAAATTATAGATTCGAAAAACTGGGAAAACCCTTCTGAAATTTACCCTCGACAAGCTCGGGTTCAGTTTCAGCTTTCCCTTAGTTTTTCTCATCAAATTTAGCTGGCAAAAGTTGCAAAAGAGCAATAAATAAAACATGAAATATTCGCAACTCTTTGGCAAAACGGTCAAATCAGTTTCTAAAAATATCAAGCTTGATTCGCACCGTTTACTAGTTCAAGCCGGTTTTATTCGCGAAAGCGTAGCTGGCCGCTATTTTATGTTGCCTTTGGGGATGCGGGTACGAAACAAAATCATTGGGATTATTCGAGAAGAGATGGATAAATCTGGCGCTCAGGAGATGATCACTCCAGTTTTACATCCGCTGGAGCTGTGGCAAGAGAGTAACCGCGATAATGCTGGTAATTTTGGACTGATGTTAGTCGAGGATAGACGCGGAGCTAAATTTGCTTTGGGTGGGACGGCTGAAGAAATGTTTGTGGATGTGGTACGTAAATTTCCGCTTTCTTATAAAGATTTACCTTTCAATATTTACCAGTTTTCTCAAAAATTCCGTGATGAGCTGCGGGCTCGAGGAGGGCTGCTCAGAGTTCGAGAATTTTTAATGAAAGATGCATACTCTTTTGATAAAAATGCTGAGGAATTTGCGAAAACCTATGAGACTATGGGGCAGACGTACCAAACAATTTTTAACCGGATAGGTTTGGAAACAATCAGAGTTGCCTCAGACAATGGTTATATTGGCGGCGAATATTGTCATGAATATGTAGCTGAAAGTGAAATTGGCGAAAGCACCTTTTTAGTGACTGAAGATAGCAGTTACTGTGCCCATCAGGATGTAGCGACTTTTAAACTGGAACCAGTTAATCCTGATGATCCTGAAAAACCCATGGAAATTATTGACCAGCCTGAGTGGGTTCATACCATGGAAGATAATTTAAAACATTACCAATTGCCGCAGGAACGGTTTTTGAAGAATGTGGTGTATAAAAATATCACTACTGGCGATATTATCATTGCTGTTATTCGTGGGGATTTAGACGTTAACGTCAAAAAACTGGAACATGTTGTTAATGCAGTTGAGCAGCTGGAAGAGGCTAAGCTTGAAGATCTGGCAGCTATTGGGACTAAACCTGGCTATGTGCATTCTTGGGGACACAGCTTTAAGTCAAAAGGCAAAAGCAAGAAGGCAAAAGTGATTTATGTGGTGGATAAGTCACTTTATACAGTTAAAAATTTTATTGGCGGGCAAAAGGAAGAAACTACCGATTCTATTAACGTCAATTATGGTCGGGATTTTAAACACGATTTAGAAGCTGATATAGCTTTGGCTAAACCAGGCTTAAAAACTCCAGATGGAAAAGTTCTAGTAGAGAAAAAAGGCATTGAAGTTGGTAATATTTTTCAACTTGGCGAACATTACAGTAGGCGGATGAATGCTACCTACACGGCAGTTGATGGAAGTCAGGCTTATTACTATATGGGTTGTTATGGAATTGGAGTAGGTCGGAGTATGCAGGCGGTAGTGCAAATCCATCACGATGAGCGGGGTATTATTTGGCCGGAAAGTGTGGCTCCATTTCAAGTCCATCTTATTAGTATTCAAAATGCTGAAAACAGCATCCAAGCAGAAGGCATACATCAAAAGCTAATTGAAGCAGGGATTGAGGTTCTTTGGGATGACCGTGAAGATGTTTCCCCAGGCCAAAAATTTGCCGATGCCGATTTGATCGGTTGCCCGGTTCGTTTGGTAGTTTCTGCTAAAACTGGAGATAAGATTGAACTCAAAAAAAGAACGGAAAAAGAGGTTGAACTATTGAGCCTGGAAGAAGTAATTGAAAGACTTAAATAATTTGAAATTTTAACTTTTCAATTTAAAATGAATTTGAAATGAAAAAATTTGAAAACAATTATGATTTGGAAGATAGAACATTAGATTTTTCTAAAAAATTGATAAAACTGTTACAAAAAATCCCCAAAAATCTTATCTCTTGTCCACTTATAGATCAATGTTTACGATCAGGTACAAGTGTTGGAGCTAATTACCGAGAAGCTAATGGAGCTTCAAGTAAAAAAGATTTTCAAAACAAAATTTACATCTGTAAAAAAGAATCCAAAGAAACCCTGTATTGGCTAGAACTAATTGCAAGTACTGCAAATTCTGATGAAATAAAAACCGAATTAAGAGAACTTTGGCAAGAAAATAAACAATTTATCTTAATATTTAGTAAAATAGTGTCCAGTATTAGAAATAAAAATTAAAACTTAAAAAATTGAATTCAAATTAAAAAGTTTAAATTTAAAATTAATTGATGTCGGATAAATTGATTATTACTCACACCAACCCTGATCCAGATGCAATTTGCAGCGTGTGGTTGCTGCGGCGCTTTGATCAAGAGATGATTGAAGCTGGAGTAGCTTTTGTTTCAGCCGGTAAAACCTACCAAGACCAAACGGCTGACAGTGATCCAGACGTTATCCATGTTGATACGGGGATGGGCCAATTTGATCATCACCAGACTGGAGAGCGCACTTGTGCTGCTTTACTGGTGTTGGAACAGCTTAAAATCAAATATGACTATTTACAGGAAGATGAAGCTTTGGACCGACTAGTTCAAGTGATTTTGGCTGACGATCATTTTGATGAGTGCTGTTGGCCGGAAGCTTCGGCTGACCGCTACCAATTTATGTTTGGGGAAATTCTTGATGGGCTTAAACACAATAATACGTTAACTGATCAAGGTCTTATTGATTTTGGTTCAACTTGTCTGGATGGGATTTATACGATGATGAAGCTAAAAGTTGACGCCGAAAATGAAATTAATTCTCAGGGCAGAGAGTTTCAAAGCCAGTGGGGAAAAGCTTTAGCTATTGTTTCTAAAAATGACGAAGTTTTACCAATTGCTCAGAAGCTCGGCTATGTTTTAGTGGTTCGTAAAGATCCCGATGGTATGGTGCGGATCAAAGCCAATCCCAGTTCGGAAGTAGACTTGGCTCAGGCTTGTCAAAAAGCTAAAGAGCTTGATCCGGAAGCCACCTGGTTTTTGCATGCTAGCAAAAAAATGCTTTTAAACGGCAGCTATAAAAATCCTGACTCTAAATTTTCTAAACTAAGAATTGAAGAACTAATAGGTTTATTTAATCATTAGTAGCCATTTTCCTCATAGCAATTTCAGCGCTTGTTTAGTACAATAAGCCTCATAAATAAGTTTGCATGATTAATACCTGGAGAGGAGGTGTTTTTTGCTATGGCAACCGTAGTTGTTGCTGGGCCACAAGATACAAACGATCAAGTTATCAAGAAGTTTAAGAAAAAAGTTCAGCAGGACGATATTTTAAATAAGCTCAAAGAAAAAGAGTTTTTCAAAAAACCATCCCTCATTCGTAAAGAAAAGAAAGACGAATACCGGAAACGGCGCAAACGCCGTCTTCAAGCTGCTAGAAGGGGATAAGCTATGCTAAGAACTACAATACGAAATAACTTTTTGGAAGCTGTTAAAGCTCGAGATAAAAAACGGGCTGATGCCTTGCGGTCTTTAGAAGTGGCTTTAAAACAAGTAGAAATTGATAGTAGAGCAGAAGTAACTGATGAAATAGCTGTCAAAATTTTGCGTGGTGAACTCAAAAAACGAGAAGAGTCTATTGCCATGTTTACAAAGGCTAATCGTCAGGATTTGATTGATAAAGAAAGCTATGAAGCCGAAACTATCAAAAACTATCTACCAGCTCAAATGGATACGTCTCAGATTGTCCAGCTCGTTGATGAGACCTTAGCTTCCTTAGGTGATCAGGCTAATTTTGGAGATGTTATGAAACAAGTCATGGCTAAAACTAAAGGTCAGGCTGATGGCAAATTAGTAAGTGATGTAGTTAGAGAAAAATTGGGTTAAACATGCTTCATGTCCTTATTACCGCTAGTTCCAGGTACCCTATTCGCCGCCGCCAAATTAAAGAAGTGGTGGCTCGGGTTCTTTCCGAAATGAAGATAAGTTTTGATGTGGAAGTAGAAATTAATGTCATAGGTGATCGCAAGATGACTCAACTACACGTTAAACACCTACATGAACCTGGAACTACTGATGTTCTATCTTTTCCTCTCAATGAAAAACTAAACAAAAAAGATAATTTTGTGAGTTATCCAGATAAAACCCTGCGTTTAGGGACGATTTTTATTTCTTATCCTCAAGCTAGACGCCAGGCTAATAAACACAAACTTCTTGTTGATCAAGAAGTGGCTCAACTAGTTGAGCACGGCATGTTTCATCTTTTAGGAATTCATCACGAGTAAACTATTCCCAGTTTGTATTTTCCTCAGATATTTTGTAGTATGTCATTGGATTTGAAATAGTATTTTGATTTCATTTTTCTATGACGTTTTATCTTAAATACCGACCGCAAACCATTGACGAACTGGATTTAGCAACCGTTCGCAAACAATTAGGTGATGTTTTAAAATCAGACAGCATTCCCCATGCCTTCTTGTTTTCCGGAGCTAGAGGTTTAGGTAAGACTTCAGCAGCTCGGATTGTAGCCAAATCTATTAATTGTACCAATAAGAAAAAAGGAAGCATCGAACCTTGTAATCAGTGCGATGCTTGTACCTCAATTACCAAGGGTATGGCTGTTGATGTAGTTGAAATTGATGGAGCCAGTAACCGTGGCATTGATGATATTAGAGCTTTACGCGAGACCATTGCTCAAGCCCCCTTAAATTTAGCTAAAAAAGTGTATGTGATTGATGAAGTACACATGCTGACCAGAGAAGCTTTTAATGCGCTTTTAAAAACTTTAGAAGAACCGCCGGAGCATGTGGTTTTTATCTTAGCGACCACCGAACCGCAAAAACTACCGGAAACCATCATTTCTCGATCCTTTCATGTCCAGTTTCAAAAAGCCAGCCATGATGAACTAAAGCGGTCGTTACAACGGGTGATTATAGGGGAGGAGCTACAAATCTCTGATGAAGTGCTTGATAAAATCATTGTCAAAGCTGATGGCGGGTTTCGCGATAGTACTAAAATGCTGGAGCAACTGTCTTTTGCTGGGAAGAAAATTGATGAGCAGACTTTAATAGCTGTTTTTCCTCAAGTTAGCAGTAGTGAATTTTTACAGTTTTTACAAAAGCGTCAAGCTAATTCTGCCTTTGACTGGATTGCCCAACAGGAGAATCAGGGAACTGATTGGGAGAATGTTATCCGAAGTTTACTAATAGAATTAAAAGAATCATTGTTGGCAAATTACGGTGTTAATTCAGGTAAAAAATCTTTATTCTCTGAAGCAGAACTACAGGAATTGATCACTTTACTTCTCCGAGCTGGTTGGCAACTTAAGAATGCTTTGGTCCCAACTTTACCTTTGGAGTTAGTAGTAGCGGAATGGTGTCATCAAGAACTAAAAACTAAAAGCGAAAAACTAAAAATTGAAGAAGAGTTGGAAATTAAAATGCAAAAGCCAGAACATAAGTCAGAAATCAAAGACCAAAATTCAGAAGAACAGGTAGTAGTGGCTATAAAACAGACAGCCTCATCAAAACAAGAACCAGCAACTACTAAAGCAGTTAATTGTAATTTTTCGTTGGATGATCTGGTTGGTAAGTGGGAAACATTACTAACTATCATTAAACCTCAGAATCACTCAGTTGAAGCGCTGTTGCATAGTGCCAGGCCACACCAGGTTAGTGGCAACGAAGTCCAGATTAAAGTTTTTTATGAATTTCATAAGGGTAGATTGGAAACTGATAAAAGTTTGCAAATTGTGGAAGAAGCTTTTATTAAGCTTTATCAGAGTAAACCAAGAATAGTATATGTTTTGGGAGAAAAACAAGAAAAACAGGAACTGGACGAGAAAAAAGACCAGAATTTAGCTAAAATGGCAGAAGAAATATTTACATAATAAATTTGAAATCCGCAAATAACAAATAGTAAATTAGTTTCTAATTTTCATTTGTAATTTGTCATTATTTTATGGGTATTTTTGACACAGTTAAACAAGGTGGTGAACTAATGAAGATGCGCCAACAGGCTATGCAAATCCAGAAAGCCTTAGCTGCTGAAAAAATTGAAATTGAAGAAAGTGGAATCAGAATTGTGGTTTCAGGTGATCAAAAAATCCAAGAACTTCAAATTGACGGAGCCAATAACCAGCGTCTTGTTGATACGATAAATAAAGCCTTGAAAAAATCTCAGGAAGTGGCGGCTAAGAAAATGCAAGAAATGAGTGGAGGTTTATCTGGCATGCTAAAAGCAATGGGGCAATAGTAATAATTTATTATTTGAAATTCACAATTTTTAATTGCTTGTAAATTAAAATTTCAAAATTTCAAACCTGTCTATGCAAATTATTGTTTCTGGGTCACTGGCTCATGACCAGATCATGAATTTTCCCGAGGCATTTAACGATCACATTATGCCGGACAAACTTCATGTCATGTCGGTTTCTTTTTTAGTTAATCATTTGCAAAAAAATTTTGGTGGTACAGCTGGGAATATCAGCTATAATTTGGGGATTTTAGGAGAAAGTCCGATTTGTATAGCCACATTAGGGAAAGATGCCCAAGAATATATTGAACTTCTGAAAAAACATGGCGTTA
Organism: Candidatus Beckwithbacteria bacterium; assembly: GCA_012797845.1. Lineage (NCBI taxonomy): Bacteria > Candidatus Beckwithiibacteriota > Candidatus Beckwithbacteria bacterium. Next base: position 8,382 of record JAAZOH010000015.1, on the reverse strand, counting down.
ATGTTGCTTATATTCAACAATTGGAAAATGATTATACCAGTAGTTTTGTAGTGATTACTGATATTAAAGACTGTCAAATTGCCGGTTTTTATCCTGGAGCTATGCAGAAAGATGTGGATTTATCAATAGAGCCCATTTTAAAAGAGCAAAAACTGCAAGCCTCAGACGTTTTTTGGGTAATTGCCCCAACAGACACTAAAGCTATGGCTAAGTTTGTCAAACAGGCTCACGAACTTGGAATTAGATATCTTTATTCACCAGCTCAGCAAATTCCCCAACTGACCAAAGAAGAACTGCTGGAAGGGATTAGTAAAGCTGAAATTTTGATAGGTAATGATTATGAATTAGCGCTTTTAGAAAAAAAGATTGGTTTAAGCAAGGAAGAAATTTTATCTCAAGTTAAAATTATGATTACCACGCTCAATGATCGTGGCTCCATGATTGAGCAGACTGGAAAAGAAGAAACTATGATTGGAGTAGCTAAGCCGCGGGCTTTAAAAGATCCAACTGGAGTAGGTGATGCCTATATTGCCGGATTCTTATCAAGGTATCTTAAGGAAAAATCTTTGGCAGAATGTGGCCAAGCTGGGGCAATAGCAGCTACTTATGTACTTGAGGAATATGGAACTACTTCTCATTCTTATACTCTGGATTTATTCCAAAATCGGCTCAAAGAGAATTTTGGTTAAAACTCTCTTGATGTCAGTTATGTAGGACTGAAAATGTGTTATGATTTTGAAAATTAAGATTTAATTAACTATCTGTCATCATGAAAACTCCCAAGAGCATTGAACGACTCACTAACGCTTTTCAGCGCTTACCAGGTATTGGCCCTAAGTCAGCCCAGCGGCTAACGTACTATCTACTTCATGTTCCTCAAGAATATTTGGATGAATTTGGCGAGGCGATAAGTTCACTTAAAAAACAGACCAAAGTATGTTCAATTTGTGCCAATATTAGCGAAAGTGATCCTTGTCCGATTTGTGCTGATCAAAATCGCGACCATGCTCAGATTTGCATTGTTGAACAGCCTCTCGATATTTTGGCTATTGAACGTAGTGGGACCTTTAATGGCGTATATCATGTGCTTCATGGAGTTATTAATCCTCTAGACAATATTGGACCTGATCAGCTTCATATTCACGATCTACTGCCTAGGCTAAATAATGGCATTAAAGTTAAAGAAATTATCATTGCTACTAATCCAACCATGGAAGGTGAAGCTACAGCTCTTTATATGCAGCGCCTTTTACAAAAACATAAGCTAGATGTTCAAGTCACCAGAATTGGTCGGGGATTGCCAACCGGAGCAGATATTGAGTACGCGGATGAAATTACCTTACAGCGGGCTTTTGAAGGACGGAGGGAATACTAATTAATGAAAAAACAAAATTTAAAATTTCTTCGAAAGAATATCTACTATGATTCCCAATTAGATGAATATTTAATTGGAGAATATTGTAGAAAATCTCCAATTCCTTTATCGGTTTGTCTTGAAGTAACTCGAGCATGTAATTTCAGATGTAAACACTGTAGCGAAGTAGGATCGATGAATGATATGAGTACTAAAAATATTGTTAAAATCATTGACGATTTAGCAGACAATGATATAAAACGAATTAGTATAAGTGGAGGTGAACCTTTGATGAGGAAAGATTTATCTGAAATTATTCAAATTATATCTGATAAGAAAATGATAATTAGCTTATCTACTAATGGATATTTACTAAATGAAGAAATTATTAAAAAGTTAAAGGGTAGAGTTGCTAATCTAAGAATTAGTTTACATGGTAAAGAGAAATTTCATGATAACTTTGTTGGTGTAAATGGGGCATATAAAAAAGTAATACAAAATATTAAACTTTGCGCTAAACATTCAGTACCAGTAGGACTTGTCTGTACTGTGATGCAAAGTAATCTCTCCGAACTAGTTGATGTAATAGAAATTGGAAAAGAAATAGCAGTTAATAAAATCACTTTTTATTCATTGTTTAATAAAGGTAGAGCAAAAGAAATATTTGACACAGAGAAAATTGCTATCAACACAATTAATCAAGTTCTTGGACAATATAAACCTAATCTGAATTCTAAAAATAGTGAATTATGTATTAAATTAGTTAATTGGGAAAATGGCTTAAGAAAATCATTAATCATATTACCCAATGGAAATCTTATTGCTTCGCCTTTTTTAGAAAAATCAAACTTAGTATATAATATTGGAAATTTATTAAATGATAATTTTGCTAGCTTATGGAAAAAATTTCCTTTTAAACAAGATTATTATGCAAAACATTTTTCAGATACTTATTATTAAATTTAAAACCGCCTTATGAAAATTTATTTTTCTGCGTCAATCTCCGATAAGAAAAATTTAATAAATAATTATAAGTTTATATACAAAACACTTGAAGAGATAGGGGTTGAAATTATTAGCGATCATGTTTTAAAGGATACGGCAGAAACTATAAAGTTAAAATCTCATGAAGAAGTTGTCTTGTTTTATAAAAAAATTGTAAAACTTATTAATAGTAGTGACATAGTAATTATTGAATCATCGGCATCTTCTACAAACTTAGGGCATGAAATTTCACTTGCATTAGAAAAAAATAAACCAACTATTGTTCTAGTTGAAGAGCAGGCTAAGACACCAAGATTATTAGAGGGAAGCAATGATGAGAAACTAATCATGGTTCGATATCAAATGAATACTTTGAGAAGAGAATTAAAATTTGCACTTGAAGAAGCAAAATCACAATCAGATGTACGATTTAATTTTTTCGTTTCGCCAAAAATTGTTAACTATCTTGATTGGATTGCTAAAAAGAAAAAAGTGCCGCGGGCAGTCTACTTACGTAGATTAATAGACGAAGATATGAATAAAAATAAAGAGTTTTTAAATGAAGAATAGTAATCTCTTCCCATTTGCTGTAGCATATTGTACAAACAAATAGACTATGAAAATCTACTTCACCGCCTCAATCTCTCAAGGTAAGGATCTAGAAGAAAATTATAAAAAAATTTGTCAGACTATCAAAAAATTAGGCCATACGCTTTATGGCGAAGATATTTTAGATGATATTAAACTATATGCTAACAAAGTCAGAGATCCGAAAGAACGAAAAAAATGGTATACCGTGGCCATGAAAAGTATCAATTTAGCTGATGTAGTGGTTGTAGAAATATCATATCCTTCAACAGCTAATGTTGGCCATGAATTAACAACTGCCTTAGAAAAATCCAAGCCAGTAGTAGCTCTTTATAGAGAAGATCGCGAGCCGGCTTTTTTAGAGGGTATTAAAAATGACCGTTTATTTTTAGTACCTTATGAAGAACATGATTTAGAAAAAGAGTTAAAATATGCTCTAGAGGAAGCTACTAACCAAATGGATGTGCGATTTAATTTTTTCGTTTCGCCAAAAATTGTTAACTATCTTGATTGGATTGCTAAAAAGAAAAAAATGCCAAGAGCAGTCTACTTACGCAGGTTAATTGAAGAAGATATGAGGATAGATAGAGAATTCGAAAAAGAAAAATAATAGGAATATTTATGTCTAATATAATTTAAAAACCCAGCTGCTAGCTGGGGTTTTGTGTATGAAAGTATTTTTTCTTGCCTCTCCTTCAAAGATAAATATATATAAATTAAATTATCAGAAAATTGCAGAGTTAATTAAAAAACTAGGCCATGAACATACTTGTCAGTTCATTATTAATTTTAATAAATCATTTTTCAATCTCCCTAAATCCGAATGGTCAAAGCATTATCAAACAGTAATAAATAGTCTTCTAGTATCAGATGTAGCAGTTTTTGATATAACAGTATCTTCTTTAGCAATAGGCCAATTATTGCAATATGCCCTTATTAATGGGAAACCAGTGATTGCGCTTCATACAAAAGCTTATAATCCAATCTTTTTATCAGGAGCAACTGATTCTGAATCAAAATTACAATTTTTAGAATATTCTTTAGAAAATATAGACAGTGTTTTAAAAGAAGCTTTAGTCTATGCACAAGAGTGGTTAGAGTCTAGGTTTACATTAATATTAACCCCAAGTATAAAAGGATATTTAGATAAGATGAACCAAAAAGGAGTGTCTCGTTCAGAATATATTCGTCAGCTAATAATCAAGGATATGAAAGAAGAAAAGATATGAAAGTTCATTTTATTGGTCCACTAGAAGGTGATCAACAGTATTACAAAAGCATCATTAAAACTATTAAAGATTTGGGTTATAAAGTTATTACTAATCATTCAGCGACTAGGGATTTAAATTATGTTCATCAAGAACCAAAAACAGAAACAGAACTGTATGTCCAGAAAATGCAAAACTGGATTAGAAAAAGTGATATTGTGGTAGTCGATGTAACATATCCAGGGTTTGGAGCTGGTTTTGAGATAGCTATTGCTTTGCAATATGGCAAACCAGTAGTTGTTATCTATCAGCCAAATCCCAAAAGTGGAGCCCATACAGTGCTAAAAGGCATAAACTTTGATCGGCTTCAAGTTTTAGCTTATGCTAAAAATACGCTCAAACAAACTCTTAACATTGCATTGAAATATGCCAGCGAGCAAGTTGACACTCGGTTCACTATGGTTTTGCCCGCAGATATTAATAGCTATCTCAATCAGTTGGGACAAAAGGGAATCAATCGGTCTGAATATATTCGATCTTTAATTAGAGAAAAAATGGAAGAGAAATGAAATTTCATATGTTTGCTTCATTGTATGGAGATAAACAGGCTTACAAAAACATTTTTAATGTATTAGAAAAATTAGGCCACAAAGCAATTACATACCATCTTTTAAAACGGGAAGTTACAGATATTAAAGCGGAAACTCCAAGGCAATCTCGGCAATATTTTGTAAAAATGCAAAATTGGATCAAGAAAGCTGACTTTATTGTATTTGATGTGACCATAGAAGAAGTTAGTATTGGTTTTGAGCTCAATTTGGCCTTGGAAAATAATAAGCCTGTCATTGTGTTATATGAAAAAAATCATGGAATTGTTCCATTTACTCTAAAAGGAGTGGTAATGCAGAAATTACAAATTTATGGGTATGATATTCATGATATCAAAGATTTAGAAATAACTTTGAAATTGGCAATTGAGGAAGTAAAAAATCAAATTGATAAAAGATTTACCATGTTAATGCCACCAAAAATTATTACCCATCTCGAAGCAGTAGTTAAAAAAGGAAAATCTCGGTCTGAGTATATTCGAGAATTAATTGAAAAAGATATGAAAAAAACTAAATAGTAGGTATCAACTCCCACATAGTTTTATGCAAATTTACAAAACCATCGTAGAGATGTTTAGAATAAATTAAGATTGCTCTAACTTTCCGCGGTTCGAGTTCTATTAGAGCAATTTTATAATTATAAAACAGATAATCAGCGTAATTACCAGCAAGCAAAGCATTGCTTTGTGGTAAAAATTTATAATGATAACGTTTGACTTGTTTCATAATCGGCTCTAGTTCTTTTGCAAAATTAGTATTTAGCGTAATGTCCCAGTACTGTCTTGTCGAATTAGTGATATAAGAATCTACCCAATTAGAAACACTATCAGGAAAAACTTCATAATATTTTTCTAAATTTGAGAATGAAAAAACTAGCTCTGAATTCAAAACTTCCTGATAAATTGATCTTTGAATACTATCTTTGCCTTCAAAAACTTTGACTTCAAAATCAGATTCATAATCAAAGGTTTGAGCTGATAAGGAGCTAATAATACTGGGAAGCTCTTTTTCTAAATCAGCTAATTTTTTAGTTTGGTTTTTAAGCTGAATTTTTTGGTCAAACAACAATTTCTCAAATTGTATCGGGTGTTTAGCTAATACTTTTTTATTAGACTCTTTTACAAGGTAATTCACTAATCTTTTATGAATTAGTTTTTCAATATTTTCGTATGTGGTGGTGCGGGGTATATGACATTTTTTGGCAAGCTGGGTTATTGATATGGGGCCAGTTTTGAACAAGGTTTGATAGAGAATAATTTCAGTGTCAGATAAACCAAGTTTTTTTAGAGTTTGCATATTTATTAAAATAGTGTTGACTCTGGAATCATCTGCCAAATAAACTCAAATAAAGATTTAGCGTTTTGATAAAAAGGTTGATTGTTTATAACAATACAAGTTGGGTTTTCAACTAGATTTATAACTGCAACTTTTTGATCATAAATCAAATAATCAATTGAAAGTGGTAGTTTAAGGTTTTTGGGAGCAAGTTTGTATTTATATCTTTTCATATCAAGTTTGCTGAGGTAGATTTTATAAAAATCAATTGGAGGAATTATAATTTCCCACATAATCATTTGTTTGTTTTCTTTGTGCGCTTTGGTAAATAAGTCATAGTTTTCTGGAAAAAACTCACTTATTCCCTTAGAATCACAATAAGCTCTAATTTCAATAGCTTTTAAGATATCCAAATATACTTTTTGAATTTGGCTTTTGCCTTTATAAATTTTGACATCAAAGTCAGTATTTTTTTCTAAATCTGAAACTGAATTTTGAATAGATGAAATTAGTTTAGGCAAGCTTTTTTCAATACTGCTAATATCCTGACTTTGGGATTTGAGCTTTACTTTTTCTTCAGCTAGTAGCAGTTCTAATTTAGTCGGTTTTTCAGCAATCAATTTTTTCCTAGCTCCAATGATTGTTCGACTGACTAAGCCTTTTTCGATCAATTTTTCACTGTTTTCATGAGTTGTGGTTCGGGGAATGCACACTAATTTAGCCAGTTCAGTGATAGAACTTGGACCATTTTTAAGAAGAGCTAAGTAGATTCTGGTTTCGTTGGGAGAGATATTGAGCTTTTGTAAAGCCTGAGTAATACCATCCATATTTGTTGATATAAGTGTGATTATACAATATCGGATTATTCCGATACAAATTTTAAGATACAAACTATTTTTAAAGTATAAAAATTGTTGTTTCTAGACCGATATGAGGAAGATATATATCATACATATGTAATATGAAAGTCTACTTTTCAGCTTCGCTCTCAGGCTTGGCTGGTAAGGAGCGGGCACTAAAGCTCATTAATCTCATTGAAAAATCTGGTCATACTATTTTGGGAAAAAAACAGTTGCTTGACCAAAATACCTCTTGTTCAGTTTGTTTTAGTCAAAAAGATCACCATATGCAATGTTGTGAATTGGCTGTTTTAGAAGGAAGTATGCCAGTTTCGATAGCTGTCAGCTATGATTTGGGACGGTTGATTGAACGGTCAAAACCAATCATTTTTTTGTATGAAAATGAAACTGACAGGCGATTATTAACAGCTCGGGATAAAATGGTAGTTTCTCAATACAGTCAGGAAGATTTAGGAGAGGTTTTGGATTGGGCTTTTAGTGAGATAAAACATAATCTTTATAGACGATTTACTTTTTTTATTTCTCCTAAAATTGATACTTTTTTGGATTTTGTAACTAAAAAACAAAGAATTTCCAGAAGTGAATATATTAGAGATTTGATAGAGAAAAACATGCTTGATTCATATCCGATATGAATTGCAGATCCTAGTTTTTCATTTTACGATTAATATCGCAAAGTAGAAAAAGTAAACTCTGGCTTTGGACGGCGCAAGATGTTTGCTTTTCTACATAACGCAGCTGGGTGAGCTTTTTTGCACATTTAAAACAAAAAAATAGAATCAAACTTCTTCCTCCGCAGCGGGCGGAAACTACGCTATCAATCCTAATGGCTTAAAGTTGAGCATGGTCAATCGTTAGGTGATAGAAGTAGACTAACTTTGTTGTAGGCAATCCGTAAGTGTTGGGTAATTACGAATTGCATTCTCTTGAAGGAGAAATGTCATGGATGAGGGAAATCTTCCTGATAAGATCCATTTCAATATCACTCCTGACGGACAACACATTGTTGAGGATTATTCTGGCATTGGTCGGACTTCTTACGACCTGGATCAGTACGGTAATCCGATCAATGTTCACTCCACTCTCTATGGAGTTGATCCCCGTCGCCATGGTATTTTCCCAGGCCACATTGACTTCGACCAATTTCGTCGATAACCCCAATGTATCCTGAGAAAAGCTAGCTGCAAATAAGTGAGAGAGGGAATATTTCCCAACAAAATAATTTCCTCTCTCGCGACTTTTTTTGTAAAATAGTTAAAATATTTTTATATGAGTTTTTCTTCAGATTGGAAAATACTATTTAAACTTTATCTTCAAGAATACTGGCAAACGTTTAAGTTTGTTCATCCAGATGCTGTTTGGGTAGGTAAGTATAGATCATATCTACGGAATATGATGCAAAAATGCTTTAGGTCATTAGAAAATAGAGATCAGAGTTGGCTTGATTTTTCCACCAAAGAAGCAAAAATAATAGAAAGCAAGCCTTTGAACATTAATTTAATCGT
>JAAZOH010000014.1 GCA_012797845.1 Candidatus Beckwithbacteria bacterium | reverse complement strand
ATCATCTTGATTAAGCAGCAACCAATCAGCACCTCTTTGAAATGCAGTAATTCTTCGCTTGTCGAGTAAATATTCATCCATTGACTGGTAACTTAGCAAATGGTCGGGCGAAATAGAGGTAATAATGGCAATATGGGGTGAAACTTCCAAGCTATGTAATTGGAAGTTTGACAGTTCCAAAACCGCAAAGTCATAGTCTTCACTTTTTTCAAGCTGCTGTAAAGTCATGCAATTGGGAATATTACCAGCTAGGATGGTTTTTTTACTGCAGGCTGTTAGCATAGTAAAAATTGCTTGAGCTGTGGTAGTTTTGCCCCTAGAACCAGTCACTCCTATAGTCTGACAGGGACAATATTTCAAAAAAATACTAACACTAGTTTCAATATCTTTCTTATTTTCACGCGCATACTCTAAGTACTTCAAAGCTTCTTTTTTATTCCAAATATCAGGATTAACAATAATGAGATCAGCCCAATCAATATCCTCCAAGCTATGCCCACCAAAACGGTAGTTAAATTGTTTCTCTTCGAGTTGAGCCAGGGTTGCTTGAAGTTGCTCGGCAGTCTTAAGGTCAGTAATTTTTACTGCCTTAGCATGCTTTGCAAAAAACAAAGCTGCGTCCAAACCACCACCCTGTAAGCCCAAGCCAAAAATCAAAACCTTTTTATTATGCAATGACTCAATATATGAAGATAAATTCTGATCCATATAAATATATTGAAGCTAAAAATCACTAAACTAAAGCTAGCCAAACCCCGAAAATGGCCAACATTAAAGCCGCTAACCAGCCACGTTGGACAATCTTGGGCTCCTCCCAGCCTTTATATTGTAGCAGGAGATGAAAAGGAGAGACCGTAAATATCTTTTTGCCTCGAAAGCGCTTAGATAAAAGCTGTAATAAACTGGAAAGCATATCTATTAAAAATAAGCCACCAATAATCACCAATGCCATAACTTTACCAAGCAAAAGCCCAGCTACCGCCAAAGTTGCCCCAAATGAAAGCGCTCCTACATCTCCCAACAAAATCCGGGCTGGATAAACATTAAAATATAAAAAGGCTACAATCGCTCCAATCCATAAAGCCAGGAAAAATGATAAAGGTGTATCTAAAATTGAAGCTGATAAAATCCAAAAAGCAAACAAGGCAATCATCAGCAAACCTCCAGATAAGCCATCCAAGCCATCGGTGATATTGACTGCATTAGCAAAAGACACAATCACAAAGGCTGCCAGCGGCACAAACCAAAACCCAATTGTAAAAACCCCGATAAATGGCAGATAAAAAATGTCGATTTTCAAATTAAAGTACATCATAAAAGCAATAATAAAAGCCAAAAGCCACTGAATAGCAAATTTGTGTCGCATCCGCAAACCAAAGAAACCAGTTGATTCAAACCTAAAAAATTTCATAAAATCATCATAAAGACCTAAAAGCCCAAAAGAAATAAATGAGAAAAAAAGAATATTAATTTCATCTCGAACTGGGTACACATGAGTAATATAAACCCCTAAATAACTAAGTAGTGGAAACAAAATAGCAAACAAAGCCGAAACTACCCCGATAATGAGCAGTCCTCCTCCAACAGGAGTGCCTTTTTTATGCTTATGTAATTTGTCAAAAATCGGAGTCGGCTTATTAAAAGCGTCCTTAGTTTGCTGCTCAGCTCGTAGAAAACGTAGTCTGTAGAGTAGATTAATAAACGGCACAATCAAAACTGATGTGCTCACAAAGGAAAAAATAAGCAAACCTAATAGTAGAGCTAATGGATTAGAGCTTTGCGTCATAGTTTATGGTAACATAAAGATTTGATAAATAGGGAGTAAATAATACTTTATTTTTCCTCTATGGAGCCACTTCCCGCCATGAGTAATCAAAGTCTTTAAGATCTTGCAAGGCCGTTGAGTTTGCAAGGTTATAGATCAATTGTGGATTATAAGTTATCACTTCTGATGGGGTATCAACATTGTCTAAAAGTAAATTGCGT
>JAAZOH010000013.1 GCA_012797845.1 Candidatus Beckwithbacteria bacterium | reverse complement strand
TCAGTAGATTATTAATAATAATTTGTTTGTTTTTCATATCTCCAGTTCGGCCACTAGTGGTAAATGATCAGAAATATCAACTTGCAGACAATAATGATCAAGTACCTTAATTGTAGGGCTTACAAAGATCATATCAACAACAGCAGTAGCATAACCAGGATTAGATTTTCGTTTCATATTAAATGTGCTAGTTAGTTTATTTTTAAACACATTGCTTAGTTGTTTTTCAATATTGCCAATAGTTTTAGTATTGGGTTTGACATTGAAATCACCGGCCAAAATGACAGGATCTTTATCTTTGATTTGTTTAACTATTTTAGCTGACATATTAAGTCGTGTTGTACTATCTCCCCCATCAAGTCCCCAAATGCCTTGGGTATTAAAAAGATGAATAGTTTCACTATTAAACTCTGCAGTGCAATGTTGTAAACATCTGGGATCAAGTGGAAATTGGGTTGGTCCACGATCTTTTCTGATCATTTTACGAGGAATATCATAAAATATCGTTTGACAACTTTTAATTGGGGTTTTGGCTAAAATAGCATTGCCATAAGGGGTTTTTGTTTCATCTTCCCAAAGCAAATCAGCCGCTGTTGCAAAGTCGCCATATTTTAAATTTGTATGTGTTTGTAGTGCCTGAAAACATTGATGTTGTTGATTAGTAAGTTCTGGTTTCTCTAAATTGGTTACTTCCTGAAAAAAAGTAATATCTGGATCTTCCTGATTGAGCCATCGAATGATATCTTCAAATAACCTGCCACCATCCCAAACATTGAGGTTTGCCACTTTTATCTTCATACTACTCTTTCTGATACTCATGACTACGAGCAGTATGATGAAGAAGGTATTTGTTAGCTAGTCCCCGAATCTCTTTTGGGCTGACATTGGCCTTAATAACATAGTCTGCAGCGCCTAAAGCTAGAGCCCGTTCCATATGTTCTACTTCACCAAGATTGGTAATGATAATAACAGGAACATCCTTCGTTTTTTTATTGGCTTTTAATTCTTTTAAAATCTCAAAACCACTTTTTCCAGGCAGCAACAAATCCAAAAAAATTAAATCAAATAGGTGTTGTTCTGCCAGTTCAACAACTTGTGAACCCTGGTATGCCGTGGTGACTGAGAAATTGGCAGTACTTAAATCCTTCTCAAACATATTAGCCAGTAAAATATCATCTTCTACTAAAAGAATTCTTTTTGGGATTAAAATATCTCGAGTGTTTGCCATAGTGCTATTTTAGTCTATTGCTATTTTTTTTGCTACACTAAGCATATATAGTAACTTTGTTGCTTGATTAATTGTGTATTTTTCCCTATAATTTAGTTATATATTTAATACACATATAATAAGGAGAAATATGATTGCACAAAAACAAACCAAAATCGTTGCTACGATTGGTCCTGCTTCTGACAGTCCCGAAACAATCAAGGAACTTATCGAAACTGGAGTCAATGTTTTTCGGTTTAATATGAAGCATGCCGATATTGCCTGGCATGAAGAACGAATTAAATTGGTTGATGATATTTCTAAAGAAATGAATGTTCCATTGGGAATTTTGATTGATCTTCAAGGGCCGGAAATTCGAATCGAAACTAGAGATCATGCTGATATTATAGTTAAAAAAGGCGAACGGATTATCTTTGCTTCAACATTTTCTAATAGTGATATTAATGTTTGTATTCCTCATGAGGTAGTTTTTGAAGTATTAAAAGAAGGTGATCAAATTCTGATTGACGATGGTTTTTTGGAATTTACCATTGTTGAAAAAAATGGCGATCAATTAGTTGTTGAAGCTCATGATAATTACATTATCAAGCATCGTAAAGGAGTTAATTTGCCTGGTAAACATATCAATCTGCCTTCTCTTATTGAAGATGATTTACGCAAGCTTGATATGGCTGGCAAAAGTAAAGTTGATTTTGTAGCTTTATCATTTAGTCGAACAAAAGAAGATATCGAAATTCTCCGGACTGAAATGGGAAAAAGAAATGTCAAAGCAGCTATTATTGCCAAAATTGAAAGCCAACCAGCTATTGATAATCTTGACGACCTAATTGAAGCTGCTGATGGCATTATGGTAGCTCGTGGTGATTTAGGAATTGAAATCCCAATTAAAGAATTGGCTTTTTGGCAAAAAGAAATTATCCGCAAATGTCGCATAGCAAATAAGCCAGTTATTACTGCTACGCAAATGCTGCAATCTATGGTTGATAGTCCCCGCCCAACTCGAGCTGAAGCCACGGATGTCGCTAATGCAATTTTTGATGGCACTGATGCAGTCATGCTTTCAGGCGAAAGTGCTTCAGGTAAATACCCTGTGAAGGCAGTTGACTACATGAGTCGAATTGCTGCTTTTACCGAGAGCAAAACCAATTTAATCATGAAATGTGATGTCCCTCATGATACAGCTCAACTGATTGTACATGCAGCTATGGCTATGATTGATAGTGTTGAGCATCCCAAGATTGACGCTATTATTGCTTTTACCGAAACTGGATATTCTGCCAAAATTTTATCCAGTTTCCGACCAAACTTACCTATTATTGCAGTGAGTAGAAATCAAACGACAGTAGAACAACTGACTTTATCTTTTGGAGTCTCTCCAGTAAAAGTTGATTTTCCTAAAGGAGATATTTTACATGTTGAACCTATTTTGGAACAACTTAAAGCTATGCGTATCGTTGAAAAAGGTCAAATTATTATTTCTATTCATGGTAGTAAATGGCAGATTCCGGGACTGACTAATTCAGTTTCGATCATTAGAGTTTCGTAATAGTAACTCTTTGTTAAAACATAAAAAAACCGAGACATGCGGTCTCGGTTTTTTAGTTTTGCTTCGATCTTTAATACTATCGAACTTGAACACTATCAATTTGAGGTAAAACATTTGATGGTGCATTGTCTAAATCTGATTGTAATGGAGGACTTTCTTTTTCATAAATATCAGAAATAGGATTATCCTCATACTTTAGTTCATTAACCTGCTGCCAATCACTTTCATTAACTACTATCAAATTTTGTTCTCCAATCAAATACAGATAATCATCTAGAAAAACAGCCCGCTTACTCTGCTGTTGCTCGACTGCTTTAGTTAATTCAAGTTTATTGCCTTGATAACTAAAAATATATGCACCTTTACTGGCTGGAATATAAAACACTTGGTGTTTTTCATCTTGTAAGAAAGCGTGATGATTATTACTCACTTCACTCCAGTATTCATCAAGTAGATACTTATCTAGCTCTACTGGATTGCTATCATCTGAAACGTCAAAGAGTGATAATTTAACTTGATTACTTTCCTCTCCTACTCCCAGAATCATGGTATCGGTTAATGGATGGAGATAAGAAGAATAACCGGGAATTTTTAACTCACCAGTCATCTTAGGACTACGAGGGTTACTTAAATCTAAAATATAAAATGGATCAGTTTGTCTAAAAGTAACTAGATAAGCTTTTTCTCCAATGAAGCGAGCTGAATAAATTCGTTCATCAAGACCTAGATCAGTAATCGAACCAATGGTCTTAAGGTTTTTATCCAGGACATATACATCATTGGCATTGCCTTCGCTGCGTCCACCCTGGAAACTACCAAAGCCAAAATAGCTGACCGGATTAACCGTAGTTGCAATACGAATATTCCCTTCATATTCATCTAGGCTAAATTGGTTTAAAGGTTGACCAGAGACTGCTCCGGTTGCAGCAATTTCCAATTTTGGCACAGAAATTTTAGTCAGTTCTGTTTGGCTCATTTCTCGCATATGAGCTTTGACAAAATCACTCATACGATTGTTGAGCTCATTCTCAAATTTAAGTCGATCGTCACTAGTAAGCGTAGCTTTATAGTCATTTATAATTTGAGTCAGTTCGACCAATTTAGCTTCTTTGCTCAATTCATAACTAGCCAATTTATTAATCCGGTCTTGAGCCGACTGAGAAATAAAATCTTTACCATTTTCAGTGAAAAACTGCTGCATAAAAGCTGCCATATCGCCACTGTAGCTGTAGCTAACTACGATTGAATCAGCCGACATATATACGACAGAACTATTGCTTGAGCCCACGAAAGAAATTTTATTAGCAATATCGCCATTTTCAGGTTTTAAACCAATAATGGTATAGGTGGTATCAATTTCAGTATCAATTGTCGGGTAGTAAATATCAGTACAAGCAATTTTAACAGTTTGGGTTCCAGTTAGTGGTTTAAGAGGACAAGGATTATCAAAGCTGACATAGGTTTTGGTGATCAAATATACCATGCCATCATATAGCCTAGCTGTATCCAATTGGGTATTATCAGCCAATTTATAGTTCCATGTCTGTTTTGGCTGTTTGGGATCACTGATATCATAAGCATAAATTTGATTATCATTACCTAAAACAAGCAAAGTTTTATCATCCAAAAGCATTTGACCGTTTTTGTCAATTTGGCCAATTTGAGCTAAATCAGCTGGTGGGAAAGCATTAATAACTTTAGTTTGGTTTGTAGCTTGGTATTTAGGAGACACACTTTCAGTTCGGCCAATCATTGGCATTGTCTCAACCCCTTGCGAAAACACTCGATACACTGGCATTTCTGAAGAAAAATAAATTTGTTCCCCATTAGTTTTAACAATATCTGGCTCATCAATACCCAAAACTTGCACATTGGTTTGGGACACTCTTGTCAAACCAGACCCAACTGCTTTAGGAGCTGTATTTAAACTGCCCATCTCTGAAGTTGGAGCCATTTCCATGGTATCCCTTATCGCTATTTGATCCGTACCATACGTTGCAGATACGCTTTGGGATTGCTGCTGCAAATAATTAGTAAATTCCTCTTTAGAGGCAAACTGCTTCATACTTGGCTTTTCGAGCTTAGCTATATTGTTTGAAGAACCAGTTGGTAATAATTGAGAAATATTAATTTTATTTGTCAAAACTGGTAAAGCAATGTATAAAGCTACTATGCCACATAGGATAAAAAATAAAACGATTAAGGCAACAGGTAATGACATGCCTTTGTGTTTAGAAGGTTTGAGATTTTGGCTACCAATAGGATTTGATTGATCAATTTTCATAGACAAAGAAGCAATTTAGTAACAAACTATACTGTAGCAAAAAAGCACTTGGCTCTCAATTGCTAAACATATTGCTATAATAACAAAATATGAAAAAATTACATGGGATTATAGCTGTCTACAAAACTAAAGGTCCAAGCTCATTTGCTGTTATTTCTGATTTACGAAAAATAACTGGTGAGAAAAAAATTGGTCATGCTGGAACTTTAGATCCTTTAGCTTCGGGAATTTTGGTGGTTGGGATTGGTCAGGAAGCGACTAAAAAACTAGACCAGGAAGTGGCTAAGGAAAAAGAATATAAAGCTACCTTTCACCTTGGTTATGAAAGCACTACTGACGATGACGAAGGAGTTAAAACAGCTATTGATCCAAATTTTCAGCCTAATATTGCTGATATTCAAAAAGCTTTGACTTCATTTATTGGTGAAATTATTCAAATTCCTCCGGTATATAGTGCAGTCAAGATCAAAGGCCAACCAGCGTATAAACTGGCTAGAAATGGCAAAAAAGTTCCAATCAGACCTCGGATTGTTGATGTTAAAGTTATCGAAATACTTAGCTATGCTTGGCCAGAATTACGACTCAAAATTACTACCGGGCCTGGTGTCTATATCCGTTCAATTGCCCGAGATTTAGGCAAAAAATTAAAAGTTGGAGCATATGTTTCGGAACTTGAAAGAAAGAGAGTTGGAGAGTTTACTAAGGAAAAGGCAATTTTTTTACCAGAAAAAACTATGAAAAAATTACTTAAGCAAAGAACCGAGCAGGGAATTAATGACGGACACAACAAAACTAAATAAAAGTGCCCAGAAAAAACCAGCTACTGCAAAACCAGAAATGAGATGAGAAGCCAGTAGAACCAAAGCAGCATTAATCACAAAGGTAAATAAGCCTAATGTCAAAATATTTATTGGTAAAGTGAGAATAAGTAAAATAGGTTTCAAAATTGCATTGATAATTCCTAATACAAGCGCTACTATCAAAGCTGTCAAAAAACCATCAACAGTCACTCCAGATAAAAGATAAGCAGTGGCAAAAACTGCTAAAGCACTCACAACTGTATTAGTAATAATTTTTCCAATCATAGCTACATACTATCATAAAATGAAAACATTGAAAACTAAAAACATCAAGCTATTTCAAAGTTTTATTTGGAATTTTTATGCTCATTTTGGTCGGGATTTTCCTTGGCGGCAAACTACTAATCCTTATCATATTTTAGTTTCAGAAATTATGTTGCAACAAACACAAGCTAATCGGGTGATTCCTAAGTATGAAGCATTTATTAAAAATTTTCCTACTTTGGAAAAATTAGCTAATGCTGAGTTTAAAACCCTGCTCTATTATTGGCAGGGTTTGGGCTATAACCGTCGAGCTTTGTACCTTCAGCAATTAGCTCAAGCAATAATAAAAAAATATCATGGTCAAGTTCCTAGCACCCAAAAAACTTTAGTGAGTTTACCCGGGATTGGCAGATACACAGCAGCAGCTATACAAGCTTTTGCTTTTAATCAGGCAAGTATGGTAATAGAAACTAATATTCGGACAGTTTTTATTTACCATTTTTTTCCAAAGCAAAAACAAGTTTCTGATCAGGAAATTATTACTTTAATTAATCAAACTGTAGACAAGAAGAACCCTAGAGAGTGGTATTGGGCTTTGATGGACTATGGAGCTATTATGAAAAGTCTCATTGGTAATAGCTCCCAGCAAAGCAAACACTACACTAAACAAAGTAAATTTGTTGGCTCAAATCGGCAAATCAGAGGTCAAATTGTACGTTTGCTAATTGCAAACCCCATGGTTTTAGAAGAAATTTTACAGAAAATCAAAAAACCAAAAGGTCAAATAACGCCTATTTTAGACAAATTAGTAGCTGAAAAAATGATAACTATCAGAAAGGGAAAATATCAAATTGTTACCCGGCTTGAGTAGCCATGTAGCGTTCATTAGAAAGTAAGTATTTAGTGCCGGATTTTTTGACTTGGCCCCAATAGTAAGATTTTTGCTTTTGCCGAGAATTAAACATTTCCAACCAATTTTTAGATTCGGCTATGCGTTTACGAGCTATAGCTAGTAAACTTCGAATTCTTTGGAAGAAATTAATTTGATAGGTACCAGCTTCGACTGTAGTGGTCATGGCAGTTTTTTCAGCCTCGATCAACTCAATTGCTACATCACCTGTTTCTTTGATAATTTTTTTGATTTCTTCTTTAATAAACTCAATTTCTTTTTTGGCACTCTCCTCTTTTTGACTAAAGACTACAGTTTCAGTTCGACGTTGTTGTTCAGATAAAGTTCGTTCTTGTTGGCGAATTTTTTGTTCGCGAAGCTTCAAAAACTCAGCAAAATTAAAAGGTTGTTGATTAGGATTAGCTGGCTGGCTCGAATTATCAACTTTTTGATTTGCTTGTCCGCCACCACCAAATAACTGGTCAACAGCGCCTTGAGCTATCCCAGAAGTTGCAGTTTTACCTTGTTCACGTAAACTTTCAAGAAAACTGGCGGTTTGAGGTTTCTTTTTTTGGGCAGTGCTGTTTGTTGAAGACAAGTTGTTTTGGTTTGATCCAAAACTAAAAGGATCATTCATATCTATACAAAAATACCGGCATCTGCATTATAAACGCATTTCCGGTCTGCCTAATTATAAAATCAATTATATTATAGGCTTTTTAAGAAGTCAATGGTCTTTTGTTTGCGTAATATCAAGGCTAAATAAGCTCTTTGGTCCTGCGACTCCAAAGCTTTTTTAGCATACGGATCTTGATTTTTGGCTACGATATCTTCAATTTCTTTATCAGTTACTGCAATGCTATTTTCTTGAGAAATTTTTGCTAGGATAAACTCTAGTTGTAAAGTCTTTCTAGCAGCCTGAGCATACTCAGCTCTCAGGCTTTCCTGAGTTTTACCTTTGTTTTCCAAATATTGTTGAATCGTCATACCGACAGCTTGGACTTGATCAATCAACTGAGTTAGTAAGCGATTAGCTTCTTGTTCGAGAAGCATTTTGGGAATTTCTACTTCAGCATTTTTAAGTAGTTCATCAAAAATTTCATCTAAGCTTGGGCTGCTTTGTTCTGCTTCCTTTTCTTCTGGTTTTGGTGTGCCTTTATCTGGAGTCCAAATACTACTTTTAGCTTTTAAGCCTTTAATGGCTCCTTTGTAGTCTCCAAGTTTGACTTCAGGAGCTTCACAAGCACTGGCTTTGACTATCCAATCTTTGTCTTCTGGCATAGCAATCGGAGTAACTACTGGATTCATAATTGGATGTAAGTTATGTTGTTTAACTGCATGAAAATAAGCATGGGTAACGACGTGTTGGACTACTTCTTCGTAAAGACTGGCTTTACCAATCTGTTGTTCAACTAAATTTTTAGGGGCTTTACCTTTACGAAAACCTTTAACAGTAGTGGTTTTAACAGCTTCAGCTAAAATGTCTTCATAGGTTTTTTTAATCTCATCTTGAGGAATTATGATTTCCAGCTCAAAAGTTTTATCAGGTAGCCAAGTTAATTTGGCTTCGTGAACATGGGTTTGAGTTTTTGTTTGAGAAGATTTTTTAGTAGTTTTAGCCATATAGTATTTGTTTTATTAATAATTTGGGTATTATAGCAAGGGAGTTTCTTTATTCATAGCGCAAAGCCCTGATGGGGTCAAGTTTAGAAGCTCGGTAAGCGGGAATGACACCAAAAACAATGCCAATAAATGACGAAAACCCAAAAGCTAAAAGAACTGAAAACGGAGTGACTTCTGAGGTAAAAAATCTATTTAAAACCATAGATCCGCCGATAGCAGTGATAATTCCAATAGTACCACCGACAATACTGACCACAATTGATTCAATCAAAAATTGAATCAAAATATCAATTGGTCTAGCGCCTAAAGCTTTACGAAGTCCAATCTCTTTAGTTCTCTCGGTGACGGTGACAAACATGATATTCATGATGCCAATGCCGCCAACTAAAAGAGAAATAGCGGCAATACCACCCAGCCCAGCTGTAATCACACCCAAAATTTGATTGATAGTTTTGAGCAAATCTTCTTGGCCCATAACGCTAAATTCATCATCTTCATGAGATTTCAAAAGTTGGTCTTCAATTTTTTGCTTAGCATTTTCAATTTCATCTTTGCTAGCCACACTGACGGTGATAGCGCTCAATTTATCTTGGTTAAATTGTCGTTGACCAGTGCTTAAAGGAATCAAGACCTGATTATCAAGACTTGCTCCGCCAAATCCTCCGCCTCCACCTTTGCTTTCATAGACTCCGACTACTTTGTACTTAGTTGAGCCGAGTAAAATATTTTTACCAACCGGATTGATATTTTCAAACAACTTTTCTTCGACATCAACTCCAATAATAGCAACTCGAGCTCGTTTAGTATCATCAGCTTCATTTAAAATCCGACCTTTTTCAGCTTTATAATTCATGGTTTTTAAACCATCACCACTAAAACCATTAACCTCGACCGTTTCCTCATTTTCTTTATATTTAACCTTGGCGTAGACAGAAATATTACCAATTACATCTCGAATTGGATAGCTAATTCGCTTAATTAAGCGGACATCTTTCATAGATAAGGTTTGACGAAAACTCGAGCCAGGACTACCACTTTCAATATCACCAGGGATAACATAGATCAAATTTGAGCCCAAGCTTTCAAACTGCTGAGTCACGTAACTTTGTAAGCCAGCTCCAATGGAAATCAGCATAATCACCGAGGCTACACCAATAATAATACCTAACATGGTTAAAACCGAGCGCAGCTTATTACGCAAAAGCGATCTGAAAGCGATATCGAAAGTTTCATCAATATCAATCATATAACTTTAATTTACAATCTTTTTACAATCTCACCATCTTTAATCATGATTTGTCTGCGGGCTTGTTTAGCTACCGACATATCATGAGTGACTAAAATAATGGTTTGGCCATCCTTATTTAATTGTTTTAGCATGGTCATTACATCTTTGCCAGTTTTAGTGTCCAGGTTTCCGGTTGGTTCATCAGCAAGTAGAATACTGGGGTTATTAATTAAAGCCCTGGCAATAGCGACCCGTTGCTGCTGCCCGCCAGATAATTGGTTAGGATGATTTTTTAATCGGTCTCCTAGACCAACTTTTTCTAGCATGTGTTTAGCCTTTTCCAAGCGTTGACCTTGAGACATGTTGCCAGTGTATAAAAGCGGCAGGGCTACATTTTCTAAAGCCGAAGTTTTAGCTAGTAAGTTAAACTGCTGAAAGACGAAGCCTATTTTTTCATTGCGAATCCGAGCCAATTGAGTTTCAGTCATGGAAGCTATATCTTTACCTTCAATTTTGATAACACCTTTGGTTGGAGTATCAAGCGCTCCAATCAAGTGCATTAGCGTTGATTTACCAGAGCCAGATGGGCCAATAATAGCTGCAAAATCATTTTTATAAATTTCTAAACTGACATCTTCCAAAGCCTTAACTGTAATACCATCAAGCTCATAAAACTTAGATATGTTTTTAATCTGGAGAATTGCTTTTTTGCTAGCCATAAAATTAGGGAAGAATAACCGTACTACCTTCACTCAATCCTTTAGTTATTTCATAGTAGTCATCGGTTTCAATGCCGGTAGTAATTTCCACTTCCTGGCGCTTGTTGTCTGGTAGTAGTATGGTAACAGTTTTTTTATTGTCTTTTTCAATGACTGCTTCAATAGGAACAGCTAAAACATTCTTTTTCTCTTTAATTAAAAACTCCACATCACCATTCATTTCCAAGCGAAAGCGGCTATCTGATTGTAAGGGTAGATAAGCAATGTAAGCGGTATTGCCACTTAGGGTTTGTGTAGGAGTAAAGGAAATACTGCTAACCGTGCTTTTTACTTCTTCGTCGCTAAAAGCATCTAAAGAAATGGTAGCAGGCATACCAACTTGAATACTGGCGATATCTAATTCTTCGACTTCAGCTGAAAATCGCAAACTATTCGGATCGGTGACAACATATTCTGTTGTTGCAGCTGAAGCATTAACACCAGCATGTTCATCAGTAGCTTTGGTAACGATTCCGGCAATAGGAGTGTATAAATTAGCATATTGACGAGCCAGATCAGCTATTTCTACATCCAAAGTAGCTAAATCAAGACTGATTTGATTGTTTTCCAAAGCTCGTTTTATCACTAAATCCTCATCGCCTCTAGTTTGAATATCATAATTATTGACCGAGCTAATACCATAATCATAATCAACAATGGTGTCTTCAAAATTGTTTCGAGTACTCGTTTGGGTAAGTAATGATTTTTTAAGACGTTTAGCTAAGTCATCCTGATTGACTGAAGCAATAGCTTGCCATTGTTCGACCTGATCCCCTTCTTTAACGCCGACCCAGGTGATGTAACCACCAGCTTGAAACTTCAAAGAAACCTGATTAGTAGCAGTGACTGTACCGGAAGCAGTTACGGTTTGTTGTAGATCTCGAGGTTTAATGGTAAATGTTTTTAAACTTTCTTGAGAAACTCGATGACTTTGGTAGTAAAAATATCCACCTAAAATGAGAATAAGAATTGCTAAAAACTGAAACCAACGACGCTTACATAATTTTGGAATTGGTAATTTCATACAAATTTTATAGTAACTGAAAAATTATTAACTGGAAATGACTAGTTTATTAAATAATGATCAAGTAAATGATTGATGTACTTTTTTCTAACTTGTTCATTTTTTAAATCCAGACTAAGAAATTTTTGGTACAAACTAGGAAATAAACCAATCATAAAAACTGCTGAAAAAATTTGTATCAATGAAAACTGTAAAGCCTCATCTTTTTCTTTAGACACCCTCTTAATTTTTGATTGCATTGATTCCAAAAATATATGCAGACGACTCATGGCCATGCCTTTATAGTTATTATCAATATAAGCATCATGGAAGTGAGCTTTAACAATATGAGGATAATTGATCATACCTTCTAGGTTATGAGCAAAAAAATCAGCTAAATCATTTTTTCCAATATCGTTTTTTTGAAGATAGTCATGGATATTATTGATAAAAGCTTCATGCAAAGTTTGTCTTAAAACTTCATGCAAAAGTTTATCTTTACTACCAAAATAGTAGTTAATAGCGGCAATATTAACCTTAGCGGCTTGTGCAACATTTCGAACTGTAACTTTCTCCAGACCATATTGCTCAATGCACTCAATCGCCGCATTTAAGATTTTTTGTTTGTTATTTGTTTTTTGATTTTGATTCATAAACAAGTGATTAAAACATTTGTTTAAAATACTTGTTTAGAATAACACAAAGAATAAAAAAGTCAAGAAGATTCTTAAAAATCGTAAAATTGTTTAATCAAAAATAAAGCTTGTTCTTTGGTGTACTGGTAAGTTTTTATCAAAAAAGCAAAGAGCAAACCAAGTTCTTTCATAAACTCTTCTGGTAATGAACTTTCAATACGAAGGAAATCTATTAAATCTTGTTCAGAAGTACTCGTCGCGTCTAATATCTTTATAGTTTCTCTTTCAAAACTCATGTGCCGAGAACAGGACTTGAACCTGCACGGGTTGCCCCACACGGTCCTAAACCGTGCGCGTCTACCAATTCCGCCATCTCGGCATTTAGATTGATTTGTTAAACAAATATTTTTGTCTACATTATCACTAGATCTACCAATTCCGCTATAGTCTTGAGTTTGTCGAAAGACCATCTCGGCAAGATCATATTTAGTATATAAGGAGCAAGCTGAGAAAAACAAGTTATTGTATCATCTACTATCTAAAATAAACTGATGGGCTTGAAGCTCCAAGTCATTATTGCAGTCAAGACTGAAATCTTTACCATATTTATTTTTTAAGGCTAAGCTAATTAAATATTTGGCAAAGTGAGGATTTTTGGGTAACAGTGAGCCATGTAAATAAGTCCCAAAGCAATTTTTATAGCGGATGCCTTCAATTTTATCTGTATCATTATTGCCATACCCTTTTACCACTTTACCTAAAGGAGTTGTCCCTTTATGTAAGAAGGTATTGCCAGAATGGTTTTCAAAACCAACTAAGGTTTTCGGCAGAATCTCTTCAGCTGTGTTTAGTTGCACGATCACGTTGCCAATTTTGCGCTTAGTTGAGCCAATGGTGTGGATATCTAAAATTTTCAAACCTTTAAGCATAATACCTTCATAGGTTTTAAAGTAGTACCCAAAGAGCTGGTAAGACCCACAAACCAGAAGAAAAACTTTATTTGTTTCAACCGCTTTTTTAAGTGGTGTTTTTTTTGTCAGTAAATCAACAGCAATGCGTTCTTGGTTTTTGTCCTGTCCGCCGCCAATAAAAAACATGTCGTACAATTTCTGATCAAATTTCTCTCCAACTTCTATTTCTGTGACATTTGCTTTAATTTCATTCCATTCACATAATTTCACAAGAGTAATAATATTACCCCTATCCCCATATGTATTCATGGATTTTGAGTAAAGATGACAGATGTTTAATATTGGCTTTTTAGCTTGTTTCATAAGTTAATCAAAAATATGCTTTCGGTCAAAATCAATGAACTCTCCATTTTTGCTAAGTAGTTTTTCTTCATTCTCGTTAAGTTTAAGGACTTTTAAATGTTTCTTCTTCGCAAATACTTTAGTTTTAGTTATTAATTTTTGATTCACATATCTAGGATTATTAGTATGGGCAATGGTGATAACTTGAGATTCTGGATAAAAACCCTTAAAGAATTTGATATTTTCACTACTATATTTATTTTCAAAATCAATATCCCGATCATAGAAATAACTAGACAAAACAAAGGCTCCAGCGCTATCTCCAATTAAAACTACATTACTTTTTAATAGATTTAAGGAAAACTCATTTTTTTTCAAAGGATTGTAAAGCTTGAGATTATCTCCACCTAAAATCAAAAAAACATCAAAGTCTGACCAACCAATTTTATTAATATTTTGGGAATTTATTATAACTATTAATTTATGCTTATAAAGTTTTGCAATTGTTTGACTATAATAATTATCTGGTTTAGCAAGAGTTATTATTGCTATTTTTTTGCCTTGTTTGGCAGTGTTAATAATTGGTTTTTGATATCGATATAAAATCGATTGCTTAATACTTTTGAGGTTGTATTTGTTGTAGCCACCAGAATAAACAAATTTCATAGATTTTTATATTTTTTTATAATTTCCCGCATTTCCCACATAGCTGTATAAGTAGGCAAAAGATAAAGATTTTTATCAGTTTGATTAATTAAAGTAGCTAAAGCCTTGCTTTTATCTTTATGTATTAGATATTGTTTAGGATTAAAACCAGCATATTTGAGCCGGACTGCCATGTCTAAAGCTCGATCACCAGTAACAATCACTTTGTTGATGTAAGGTTGTAAACTTTCAAAATCCACATCCCATAGCCAAGAAACATCAGTCCCATCAGCGATTTTGTCGTTGATAGCTATAGCGATAGTAATTTTTTTACCAAGATTTTTGAGCATGCTGATTACTTCATTAAATCCAGTGGGGTTTTTGACTAAAAGCAGTTGTAAGGCCTTGTCTCCTATTTTGAAAATTTCCTGTCTACCAAAAGCTGGTGTAAATGCCTTAAGACTATTTTTGATAATTTTATCCTGGATAGCAAGATTTTTAGCTAATGCTATGGCTGCCAAGCTATTGTAAATATTGTACATTCCCGATAGTGGCGCAAGGTATTTTTGGTCTTCTATATCAAATAATAATTGACTAGTTTTAAGCTCAAGATGTTTGGCGACAAACTGAGCTTTAGGTTGTTTGAAACCACAATTACAGGTGTAATTGCCTAGATGTGAGTATGTAATACTTTGGTATTGCAGTGGCTTATGACAATTGGGGCAAAAAATAGCATCAGCTCCATGAGTCGGAATTTGCTTATTATTACTGGGTTCTAATCCAAAATACACAATCTTATGTTGAGGTAATTGGCTTCCTATATAAACCAAGCTAGGATCATCTCTATTGAGTAAAAGTATGGTTTTAGGAAGAGCTTGTAAAAGCTTGAGCCATTTTTTAGCGATGGTATCTATTTCTCCATATCTATCGAGTTGATCGCGAAACAAATTAGTCAAAAGAATATGGGTCGGCTTGACTTGAGTGGTAACAGGGATTAAAGCAGCTTCGTCAATTTCCCAAACAGCAGTCTTAATTTTTGGAGACACATCAATCAAAGCCGAAGCTATACCTCTGAGCAGATTTGAGCCTGATGGGTTGGAAACAGCTTTAATTTTAGATTTTTGCAAAATTCCTAAAACCATACTGGTAGTAGTGGTTTTGCCATTAGTGCCAGAGATAATGATTCGAGTATCAAATTGTCCTTGGTGATTGGCTACAAATTGAGGATCAAACTTAAGAGCTACTAAGCCTGGAGCAGTTTCTCCTCTACTTTTGCCCCTGGTGACAATAAGTTTTTTGGTTAGCATTCCGGCTTGCCAGGCTAGAAGAGTTTGCAGATTCATAGCAAAACTGTAGCATGTTTTTCTTTACAAGCAAATTATTGGACTAACTCTGGAGAATTGAGATCTTTCTGAAAAATTTATGAATTTTTTATGACCTAGAATATTAAGTTTCAGAAAGTGTTTTGGTCAAAAAAAACCCTCCAGTAGTGTCCGGTGAGACAAAACCAAAGGATCTGCTGGGTATTATAACTATATCCCGTAATTTGTCAACTAGTAATATTATAAGGTAAAAAAAGACACATTAACTACTTATAATTCAGCTCGCATCTCATTAAGTTGTCCTAAAAACTTGCTAACACATTTTGCCCAAGAACCGCCAGCTTTTTCAATAGAAGCTGGTGTATAAAGTTGCATGATATCTTCTGGTCTTTCCAACCCTTGATCGACATATTTTTGTTTTAATCCTTTGGCTACAGTTTCATACCCTTCTGCCCAAGTGTCAAAACATAGTGTGCCACTAGCATGAATTCCCCAACCAAAAGGGTTATGACATTCGTAAATATTTTCAGTCTCATGAGGCATTTTTTTACCAAGATTAGATTCGCATTGAGCAATAGCTACTAAAAGTAACGGATCAAGCTCGTATTTTCTAGCAGCTTGGACTAGATCATATGAAGTGTCAACCATAGGTGAATTGTATTTTTTAAGATAGTTGTGAACTAATTCCGGGACTACATCTTGAGACTCTATATAGTAGGCATCTACAGTTTGGGCTCCTAAAACCTTGGGTAGTGAGGCATAAAATTTGTATGGCAATGAGGTAACAGTTTGATGAGGAGACAGGAGCACAAATTCCTCCCGTTGGTTCATGGTGGTATTTTGGTAATACCAGAAACTAAAGAGAATGAGAAATATGCAGCTAGGTAACCAAATCAATAATATGAGCAGCTTTTTCATAAGACAGTTTCTATAGACTGACAATAAGTCTGCACATTCACTTTCTCAAAATTAGGTAGTGATGTCAAGTTGGCTGCTCCAGTTTTACAGAGAACAATTTATGGTAATTATGTTAAAATTATCAGTAAACTTATTGCAAAATAAGCAAACGTATATCAACTTGTCTTTTTGTCAATTTTCTATGTCATTAAATGTCTTAAGTACAGCTAGTACTATCAACATTTATTTTCTTGAAAATTGAACAAAAATACTTTGTTCCTACACATTTTTTATTTTGCAATAAGTTTATGAACTTTGCCGAGATGGCCAGCCCGCAGAAGCTAAAGCTTCAGCTTTTGCTGGCGGGCGGAATTGGTAGATTTAGTAATAAGTATTGTTTAACATATCAATCTAAATGCCGAGATGGCGGAATTGGTAGACGCGCACGGTTCAGGACCGTGTGGACCTCATACGTCCATGCAGGTTCAAGTCCTGTTCTCGGCACCAAGATACATTGCATACTATATAAATTACTATAAAATGAGCATGTTTTAAAATTAATGCCGAGGTGGTGAAATTGGTAGACACGCAGTCTTGAGGAGGCTGTGCCGTAAGGCATGCAGGTTCAAGTCCTGTCCTCGGCACCAATTATTGATTTAAATGATACCGCTCATTAATCCCTAGTCTTTAGACTAGAGGTGAAAGATTAGTTCTGGCATAATTTCTGGTATGGGACTCAAATATTGGATGGGTGCTCATACCAAGCATAGGTTGCTTTACCATC
>JAAZOH010000012.1 GCA_012797845.1 Candidatus Beckwithbacteria bacterium | reverse complement strand
GAGGCTGAGAGTATGCTTAGAGCTCTTAATGATAATCAAAAAACCTATAAAGATTCAGATGGTAAAACGTATGAGATCAGTAAGATTTATAACGGATCAGCGGGTACAAATGAACCATACCAGTACAAAATAACTTATTCTGGCAGTTCAGAAACTAAAACACAAGAAGAGTTCCAGCAGTTCACCAACACACATCAATTAACACAAATGCAATCAGATCAAACTAAAATTGGCAATTTAGAATTCCAGGGTGATAAAGCCAATCTAGTAACATCAACTCAGGATAGTAATATTAATTATTTTATTGATGATGCTACAGGGGAATTGGTCAAGACGAAAAATGGACAAGAGGTTGCTAGGGGAAACCAGATAGCTCTAGCTGATAATATCAAAGAGCTCATTCAAAATGCTGATCAATTAAAAAAAACTGGTATTTCTAGTGATAAAGTTGAACAAATATACGATACTGCTCAAAGCCTATCTAAAAAACCTACTAATTTTACAAATTACGAGGGGTATATAGATACATTAACCAATCTTGCTACTGAAAACTCAGTTTTTAACGGACTATTTATCAATGAAGTTTTAGGAGATGAATTTTTCCTAGAAAAATCCCTAGAATATATTCTTAAGACTAAAGATCTCAACAAAAAACTAAGTAGTAATCAAAGATTAGTTTGGTTTAAAAATGATTTTAGAAACAAGCTCACTGAAACTGAATTTTCAGAATTAATGGATTTAGTGAATAAAAATCTTGATGATGAAGAAGTTTTATCTTATTCTCAAAAATTTTTTTCCCAAGCTGTTGGTAAAACTGAAAGTTACCCAAACATAACTGATTCTTACTCTTTTTATATTGATCTTTCTAAAGATATTCATAATGCTTTTGATCTCGATTTACTAGCAGTACTTGATAATAAACAGTTGCAAACCATAGCTGAGAAAATGTCAAACAATATCTCTGATGAAAATGCAGTTGCTAAAGAGCAAATGTTCTTTTATGTTGCTAAAGAAATATTAAAAAACGAACCTGATTATTTTAATAATTACAATATTGATGAAGTTTATGATGTTTATATGGAAGCATCTTTAAAATATTCACCTATTGCTAAAGATGTATTGGCTCCAATAGTCTTTGAAAAAAGCGGAGTTACTCAAACAGCTATTGATTATTTTAAAGATATTCCTGTTTTTGCAAATATAAGCTTAGATGGCAAATTTGTTACAGGAGGTGGCTTGGCTTTTCCTGGTAACCTTAAAGTTGTTGTTCCTAATCAACCAGAAGCAATTCTCCATGAATTTGCTCATCAATGGTGGTTTAAGAAGAAAAGTGATGATCCCCTTAAAAGTGATGCAGCTGTTTATAATCTTGTTACCGAAACAGTAAGACTAGCAAAAATGGATCCAGAGCAATATCCTGAATATGCAGAGGCTATCGCTTTTGCGAAAGAATACGTAGAGGGTAATGATACATGGATAGGAATGTTTTCTGGGGTTGAAAATATAGATGTCTTAGATCTTATGAAAGACACTATTACAGGGAATAAGGATGATCGTAGTTATATCGATACCGATGAAATATATGCTGGTATGGTTAGTAAAAGTATGGGCAACTTGGATTATTTTCCTGAATTTTATAGAGACAACTTCACCGACCTACTAAGTGGTACAAGCCAATATGGGACTAGCAATAGTTCTTTATATCCTAATAAATTAGCTCCTTCAGGCACAGTAATTACACAAGCAGAAATTGACAAAAAAGTTGAAGAGGGTATAAGCACACAAGAACAGCTAGTCAAAACTTCAGGAAACCAGGAAGGATCAGAAAAGGACAGTAGTGGATTTGGTTACAATTTAATTAAAAATGTCACTACTTCTTTATCATCAATTCTTAACTTTACTAGTTCAGGAATAATAAAAAAAGAAACTAAAACCAATCTTTCTGACTTTACATCTGAAGATTTTTATATTAAAGATGGCGAAGTATATCTCCGTAGCGTTTCTGGTTCAGATACTAACAACCCTACCATTTCCCTAACACCACTGAATCCTGGAGAAGGACGGGTGGGAGTAGCATCTATCCCACTCTCTACATTCCAAACTATGATTGCCAATGGTACTTACAAATCATATGATCCAATTAAAGATGGTCAGCTAGATAATTTGCAACCAACAAAGATTTCACCTACTCAGATAACAGATCAGCCTTTAGATCGATGGCAGACTGGCCAAGGCGGCATATCTCAAACTAGTCTACCTAAAACAACAGCACCAAATGGTAATCAATATGGAGCTAGTGGAACATATATTGACCCAAGAGATTATACTGCTTTGGAAGAAAAATCGGCGGCAGTGAATATAGAAACCGATACCTTACAACAAGGTGATACTGCAGTAGTAAAGAAACAACAAAGCACAAATTTTGCTTATAGTACTTACGATTCTATAAATTCATTACTTTTCCCTCCGTATGAAGCTAATGATGATGTTGAAAATTATATTAACCAAACTGTTATAACAGATGATGGTAAATTAAAAGGACCTGACGGTGAAATTTACTATTACGATAGTAATCAAGAATGTTTCAGAAAAGAACAAGCCGGGTTATGGGCGTTATATGGTGGAGGAATTCTGGGAGGCGATCCAGTAGTAGCTGAATATGATCCTGCTTTGAGTCAAGCCTTGCAACAAAAAATTGAAACCGAAATGCAAAATCAAGAAAATATTCAAAACGGAGTAAATTTTTTAAACGAAATATTGGGAGAACCATGTCTTAATCCTTTTGGTTGTGATTAAATTTGCATAAAACTCAAACTGCACTTATAATATCTTTATCCAAAGACAGAAAGTGTTCCGTAAGGATATAAATCTTTCCGAGGAGCTGTAAGTATTAAGACTTATTTCTTAATGTTTTTTATAGGCACCTCGGGTGTCTTTTTTAATATTTTAAAATTATAAACTTATCATTTTGAAGTTTTATAACTACAGAATGAAAAAGCGTATGCCAAGTCAACAAAATGTCGATTTACTAAACCAGATTAAAGATAAGAAAAACCAATCTAAAGCAACGATATTTGCTCACTATCGAGGCCTGGGAGTTAACCAGTTAAATGAGTTGCGTGATAAAATCCGAGAAGTTGGCGGTGAACTACTAGTAACCAAAAATACCCTTCTAAGATTGGCTTACAACAATAAAGATTTAGATGAGGCTTTACAAGGTCCTACTGCTGCGGTTTTTGCCTATGAAGATGAGGTGGCTCCTTTGAAAGTAGTTGCTGATTTTAGCAAAGATAATGAACTCCCAGAATTCACGGCTGGATATTTTGACGATAAAGCTCTCACTGCTGACCAAGTTATTGCCTTATCCAAACTACCTGGCAAACAGGAATTACAAGCTAAAGTGGTTGGCAGCTTAGCTGCTCCCTTATCCGGTATGGTTAATGTTTTGCAAGGTAATATTCGCAATCTAGTTTACGTTTTAGGTGCTATTAAAAATTCAAAAAATTAAATTTCGAATCTGACATTCGAGTTTATTAAAGAAAGGTGGTGAATAATCATGGCAGATGATCAAACAAACGCTCAGGAAGCTCCTAAAGAGGAGGTAAAAGAAGAAGCCAAAGTTCAGGTTTCTGACAAATTGGCCAAGATTATGGAACAAATTGAAGGTTTAACTGTTTTAGAGTTAGCCGATTTAGTTAAAGCTTTGGAAGAAAAATTTGGAGTTTCTGCTGCTGCTCCAGTCGCTGTTGCAGCCGCTGGTGCTCCTGCAGCTGGTGGCGAAGCCGCCGCTGAGGAAAAAACTGAATTTGACGTTATTTTAGCTGCAGCTGGTGCCAACAAAATTGGTGTCATTAAAGCTGTCCGAGTTGTCTTACCAGACCTAGGTCTGAAAGAAGCTAAAGATTTAGTCGAAGCTGCTCCTAAACCAATTTTGGAAGGGGCCAAGAAAGAAGATGCTGAAAACGCCAAGAAGGTTTTAGAAGAAGCTGGTGCTCAAGTTGAGCTAAAATAAGTTCAGCTTATTTTGTAAACATATAAAAGACGCTCTCTATAGAGCGTCTTTTTTTGACTAAAACACTTTCAAAAATGGGCACAAAAAAACTGCCATTGGCAGTTATGTAAAAATCGCTCGGTCAAGATCTTGGGTTCTAGTCTCAACTATATATTGCGCTATTTTTTAAAGTAATGTCACTGACCTTAAACCACTCAGTTGGTTGCCTACTTTTGAAAGAGCTTTTTCTAGACCGTAAGATTGTCGGGAGAATTGTGCATGACTTAGTTTATTTAGATTACTAAGTACTACTTTGGTAGCTTCTTGCTTACCGATATGCATAGCAATTTCCTTTCTACATCGGATTTCCATAATCATCACCTCCTTTTTAAAAAAAATCAGACTAGAAACCCATCAAAGATTTAAAGAGCGATTATTATAGTAATAATAAATAAGTCTACACTCTTTTACAATTCCTATTTATTACACATTTTTCGCATAAATTTAAGCTAGGTTTCTTTTCCTAATTGACATACTAATTATCATTTTGTTATTCTGATTTAAGTATTATCATAGTAAATATCAGAAAGGATGAGTCTATGGAAGATCAAACCATATCAAAACCTAAAACAGTAGGTCGTAAAAGAGTCTCTATTGATGATTTGCCGGATTTATTAACCGTTCGCGAAGTCGCTGATTTGCTTCGAGTTTCACCCCTAACCTTGAAACGTTGGGGCAAGCGGGGCAAGCTCCCAGCCATTAGAATCAATTCTAGAGGAGACCGCCGCTACAAAAAAGAGGCAGTCCTCTATCTACTTGGCATTACTCCAAAAACCAATAGCCAAGCTTAAATATTATCGCATTCTACCTGGCTGTAAGTTTACTAAAATATCTTGATTATCATTGGGAGCAACTTTGCAATATTTGATTTGTTTACATGTTTGACAACGGAAAATAATCTGCTGCTTACTATTGACTGTCTGTAAGCCAATGGGTTCCAGCAAGCCTCTACAGGCTGCTAATCGATCGCCAGGGATAACAAGATCAACATGCTTACCAAAAAGACATTGTGGGCAATGGTCGGTGTAACCAGTCCCAATGACATGGTATCCACAATGCTCGCAGGTAAAATCTTCTTTGACTTTAATAAAGTTTTTGCGCTGCATAAACTGGAAGAAGATAAATCTAAATCTTGTGTCAGTTAATTACTTACTCAGTAAAACTCTCCACACAAACTCTACCAATCTCGTTTGCCGTTTCCATCGCCATGGTTCTTGGTATAGTCGAAATAACCATTCTAAACCTAATCTTTGTAACCAGACAGGCGGTCGTTTGAGCCGACCAGAAATCACATCAAAAGCTCCCCCAACACCCATGGCAATTTTGAGTGTACTCATATAGTTGATATATTTAGATATAAATAGTTCTTGTTTTGGCGCTCCTAAAGCTACAAATAAAACATCAATATGCTTAGCAGCTATTTTTTGAGCAAGCTGTTTGTTCAAATCTTTATCAGAAAACGCAATGTTATATGGTAAGACTATTACTTTAAGTGATGGTAATTGATCCAGTAAGCACTGTTTTGTTTGCTTAGCCACGCCTGAAGCCCCTCCAAGTAAACCAACAATCCAACCTTTTTCTTCTGCTACTTTACAAAGCTCTAGCATTAAATCAACTCCGGTTACTCTCTCAATCTTTTGGGCTGAACTTTTTCTTTTCATGGCCCAAACTAAACCAATTCCATCAGGTATAGCAATATCAGCTTGGTTTAAAGCAGTTTTAAAAGCTATATCTTCTTGAGCTTGAACAATATGTTCTGGGTTTGGAGTCACAATATGGACAGATTTTTTGCTCATTACCAGTTTTAAAATTTCTGGAACTACGGTTTGCTGATTGAGTTGAGAAACTTCTACTCCTAATACTGATATTTTTTGATGCATAACGATTGGTTACAAAATTACTGCCTATTTTGTAATTGTTGCAATGTATTAATATATGTTTCAATTTCCTTTATTCCTTTAGCATACAATTTGGGAGCTGATTTAGTATAGAGTGGAGCCACTCGAGCATTGGTTAAAGGTTGCTTTTCAAAGCCATAATACCAACCTTTGAAAAATTCTAAACGCTCAATTGCTGCTTCAATCTTATTTTTTTCAATCAGCTCTTGGGTTAATGCCGGTAACATCGCCCGAGCTTGAGTTTGAGAAGAAACTAAAGGACGATCAACAATTTGCAGATAAACCAGCATCGTAAAAATTCCAATCACATTAAGGCCCGCTCCCCGATCAGCATCCAACAAGATACAAGCAATTTGGTTTTCTGGATGTTTAAGCATGGGCAAACTGTGTTCTCTAATAGCCTGAAGCACCTTATATAAAGATTCACGGCCAATATGTCTGGCAAAAGGTTGCAATAGTTCTTTGCTTTTTTGATAGGAAACTTCAGCATGATTGCTTTGTAAAAATAGCAAACCGCTTTCTTCACCGGCTCGACCAATATCATGAAGCCAGCAAGCCAATTCAACCAAAAACTGATCTTTGGGTTTAAGCTTCTCGGCTTTAGCGAGAACCCGACCATTCTTAACCACTCGCTGGACATGGCTAATGCCATGCACCCAGCAATCAACTTGAGCATATTCAGTTTTACAATGTCGTTTAATATTTTGCAAAATTTCAGATCGTTTCATTCGCTACTTTCTGCTATTAATTTTGTAATAATTATCTTCTTGATAAACTTCGCTTATACATATCTAAATTCTCCAGTACTACTCCGGTACCTTTAGCTACACAAAATAAAGCATCTTCGGCGCCGTAACAGGGAATTCCAATCTCCTGGGCTAAAAGTTTGTCAAAATTTTCTAACATGCTGGTTCCACCTGTCATCACAATACCTTTGTCAATAATATCTGAAGACAATTCTGGTGGTACTTCTTCCAGTACTTTTTTAACCATGGTCACAATTTGGTGTAGCACTGGACTATAAGCCTCAACTAGTTCATTAGTACTAATTTCAAGACGCCTAGGTAAACCATTGACCGTATCCCTACCTTTAATAAGGTATGTTTTGGCTTTATTGACTTTTAAAGCTGAGCCGATTTTGAGTTTAACATCTTCAGCTGTGGTTTCACCAATAGTCAAATTATGGTGTTTACGAATCCAAGAAATCAAAGCATCATCTAACTTATTGCCTCCTACTCGTACTGATTTATGAGCTACGACTCCCCCCAAAGAAATAACGGCTGACTCAGCTGCTCCACCACCAATATCCAAAATCATATTGCCTGAAGCTTCACCAATAGGAATACCGGCACCAATAGCCGCCGCCAACGGCTCTTGAATAATATAAGCTACTGAAGCTCCGGCCGCGATAGTAGCATCTTCGACGGCTCGTTTTTCCACTTGGGTAGCTCCTGCCGGAATACAAATCAAAACTTCTGGTTTAAACAGCATAGATCGGCCACAGGTTTTTTGGATAAAGTAGCGCAACATAGCTTCGGTAATCACATAATCGGCAATTACCCCATCCCGCATCGGTCGCTTGGCCACAATATTGCCAGGTGTTCGGCCCAGCATTTCTTTAGCTTCATAGCCTACTGCCACTACTTTGTGATCAAACATCGAAACTGCCACCACTGAAGGCTCGTTAAGCACAATGCCTTTTTTTTCTACATAAACCAGACAATTAGCAGTTCCTAAATCAATACTAATTCGTTTTTTCAGCATGTCATTATTATATCTGATAGAAAGGTACTAACCTAATTAATTTTTAACTTGCTTCTAGATATATTTAAGCTGGTATAATCATTGTTATGAATCAACGCCTTATCATTACTTTACTGGTTCTACTATTTTTGGCTGGTGGAACATATTTGGCTATTCGTTATGCTCAAGGATATCGGGTCAACCTTTCAAATCAAGTCGTTGAAGGAACTGGTTTACTGGTAGCAAACTCTCACCCTCAAGGCGCTTCGGTTCTCATCAATGATGAGTTAAAAACTGCGACTGACGACACCTTGCATTTAACACCTGGAAACTATAAAGTCCGTTTAGAAAAAGATGGTTATAAAGCTTGGGAAAAACAGTTACAAATCAAAAGTGAGCTAGTCACGCAAACTAATGCTCGACTGTTTCCGGCTGCCCCATCATTTTCAGCTTTGACCTATAATGGAGCTAGTGATATTACTCCTTCACCCGATGGTCATAAATTGGCATTCAAAGTTGCTACCGGCTCAGCTGAAACTAAATATGGTATCTGGATTTTAAGCCTGGACGAAAATCCGTTGCGTTTTAGCTCCAATGCTATTCAAATTGCTATTGACGAACCAAGTATAGCTTTTTCGAAGGCTCAGCTATTTTGGTCTCCAAATTCCAGCGAGATTTTAGCTTATTTTAACGAAAATCGAGCTTATTTACTTAATGCCAGTAATCCCAACAAAACCCAGGCTTTAGTAAATGTAGCTTTTCAACTCCCTTCCCTAGTTCAAGATTGGCAGGAACAACTGGGATTGGAGCAGCAAAAACGACTAGCAAAGTTGCCAATACCAATGCAAGAAATTGCTACCGCTTCGGCTACTTTGCTCTACTTTTCCCCTAGCGAAGAAAAATTGCTGTATACCGCTACTGCTTCTGCTACTATTCCTGAAAAATTGATTCCACCTCTACCCGCTATTAACGCTCAAACGCAAGAACGCAATCTTAAACCGGGCAGTATTTATGTCTATGACAGTAAAGAAGACACTAATTTTTTAGTGGTTGAAGATGCCTTTAGCCCAGAAGACTTGGATGAGTTTATCCAAAAATTTACTCCGCCACCACTAAAGACTGAAGTCACGCCAGGTTCTCCCGAGCCAGTCATAGAAACTACTCCACTTAACCAACCAGTTTTGGAAGTCTTGCAGAATTTACAAGCTCAGTATTCACCGGTTTATAGTCACCACCGAATTCAGTGGTTTCCTGATTCCTACCATTTAATTATTACCGAACCTGATCGGGTCTGTATTGTTGAATATGATGGTAATAATAAAGTTGCCATGTTTACTGGTTATTTCTTGGAACAGTTTACCTACCCTTGGCCTAATGGCCAAAAATTGGTGCTATTAACCCCCCTTTCTCCTTCTTCGGAAGTTTTGCCAAATCTCTATGCTTTGGACCTGGAATAAGTCATAGAGATTTTTATCATGTCAAAAATATATAACAAACTTATTCGCGACCGCATTCCTGAAATTATCGCTCAAAGTGGCCATAAAGCTATAGTTTCTACATTAACTAAAAAAGCTTTTGTCAAAGCTTTGAAACAAAAACTCATTGAAGAAGTTCAAGAACTAAATGAAGCTAAGACTAAAAGAGAGCTAGTCAACGAATTGGTTGATGTGCAGGAAGTTTTTGATTATTTAATCAAAGAGTTGCATCTTTCTCCAAGTGAATTCAAAAAGTTACAAACTAAAAAACGGAAAGAACGAGGCGGATTTGAAAAACAACTTCAACTTGAGAAAGTAGAATAATCTTCTTTTTGTCGGAGTACCCAGAATCGAACTGGGGTCGCACGATCCCGAACCGCGCATCATACCACTAGACCATACTCCGATACCATTTTTATATTATATAATAAGGAATCAGATTAAGCCCTTGTAGTTCAACAAATTGGTTTAAAATGCTCTCATAGTTCAATGGATAGAACGAGGGTTTCCTAAACCCTAAATTCAGGTTCGACTCCTGGTGAGGGCACCTAATTTATATAATGGTTTCACCCAGAAGGTGATCCCACTTTGTGGGACAATTCCTAGCAAGGGCACAAAAAACACCCTGCTATAGCGGGGTGTTTTTTTAAATATTATCTTGAAATTTTCTTCCCTATCCTCGCTCTTCTTCTGAATACACTTGCAGATAATCATCTTTGTCATAATTAAAGATTTCCGATGGTTCAAACACCAGGTCTAGCTCTTTTTTAGCATTTTCTGGGCTATCAGAGGCATGGATAAGATTGTTGCTTTGACTCATAGCAAAGTCACCGCGGATCGAACCACATTCAGCCTCACGACCTTTGGTGACTCCAACCAGGCGTCGAACCGTATCAATACACTCTACTCCCTCCCAAAGCATAGCTACAATGGGCGAGCTTTCCATAAATTTTTTCAAAGATCCAAAAAATGGTTTTTCTTTGTGGTGAGCATACCAGTTGTCTAAAATTTCGTCAGTCAAATACATCATCTTAAGACCTACCAACTTGAGACCTTTGCGCTCAAACCGGGAAATGATTTGACCAATGAGACCTCTTTGGACTCCATCTGGTTTGACTAAAATGACAGATTTTTGCATAAAAGACTCCTTTCATTTAATGTTTTTTATAAATACTTACAAAGTTAATGTATCAATTGGGCCAATGGCCGCTAAATTCTGCTTGTTTTTGATAAAGGTTTTTTGAGCGGTAACCAAAATATCTTCGGGCGTGACACCGTTAATGCTGTCCAACACTTCATCTATACTTCGTAAGTTATCATCCAGCAGCAGATCTTTCCCATAAAAAAGAGCTACTTGATGGCTATCTTCAAAACCAAGTAGTAAATGTCCTTTAAGATAATCTTTAGCTTTTTTAAGCTCAGCTTGACCAACTGGTTTTTGGGTCAGTTTAAAAAACTCATCTTGAATGACTTTAACTGTCTCTTGAGCGCTAACTGGATTCGTCCCAGCCCGAGCTGCCAAATAACCAGTCTCGGTATAAAGATCTAGCATACTATGAACATAGTAAGCTAAGCCCCGCTTTTCCCTAATTTGGGTAAAAAGTCGGGAACTAGCTCCATTACCTAAAATAGTCGATAAAAGTAATAACTTGTAACGATCGGCATGCGACCGAGCTGTAGTTCGAAAGCCATAAATCAGGTGGCATTGTTCGGTTTCTTTACTAAAAATATCTTGTTTGGCTTGGCTTTGACGGAATTGATAGGTTTGGGTTTTAAACTGGGTATCACCTTTATTAGTCCCAAAGTAAGTTTTGATTTTTGCTTCAAGTTCTGTTTGCTGATCCTCTACTCCACCGGCAATAAGCAAGGTCATTCGACGGGGGACATAAAGATAGTCATGGTATTCAAAAAACTCATCTCTTTTTAAAGCCTCAATGGTTTGGAAACTGCCTAAGCTATCCCAACCTAAAGGGACTTGGGGAAAGATCAGCTTTTCAAAGTTGATCATGACTTTGAGACTCGGCTCATCTTCGTACATCCTGATTTCTTCTAAAATAACTTTGCGTTCCAACTCCAGTTCTTTAGCAGGAATCAAAGGTTCAAAGACTAAATCAGAAACTAAACGCAGAGATAAATCCAAGTGGGTGGTAGCAGCTTTGATATAAAAAGCCGTGTACTCTTTATCAGTAAATGCATTCCAGGAAGCCCCGATGCCATCAATGGTTTTGTTGATCTTGATGGTTGAAGGAAACTGCTTAGTCCCTTTAAACGGCAGGTGTTCTAAAAAGTGAGAAATGCCATTGTTTTCTGGAGTTTCGTAACGGGTACCGGCTTTGACTAAAGCCATAACTGTAGCCGATCGAACTCCAGGAATTGGCACTATGACATATCGAAGATGATTACTAAGTGTTTTGAGCTGAGGCTTACCGTTCATAATAGTCTTGATTGTACTACAGTCAAATTAGTTCCCAAAGAGGTGGAAGTGTAAACAGAAACTATTCTTTGAAGATAATTTTTTCATCCTTATCTTCGTTAAACAAATCTTGGGGCGTTTCTTCAAATGGTTTCTTATTTTTCTTAATAACGGTAAGGATAAGTAGTAAGCCCAAAATGCCCAAAATAGCTAAGCCTGCATATGGCAGAATGGACATGATTTTTCCAAACAAATCAGAGCCGGTTTCAGTTTCACTAGGAGTATAAATAATAGGGCTTGGAGTTGGGGTTGCTTTAGGAGTAGCACTAGGAGTGGCAGTAAAAACATCCTCATCATCATCCCAAAAATCTTCATCAACTAAACTTGTTCCTTTTTCGGCAGTTTGGCTAGACCAACTGGAATTAGAAGAACTACTACCTGAAGTGTAAATAGGGCCAGTTCCGGCATAAGCATACACTCCATCAGAATAGCCAGAAGATTTACAGGAGTTTACAGCTGCAACCACAAAGTAGTAGCCAACTCCAGGTTTCAAACCCCGAACTACATAGCTAGTAACATTGCCAATATCAGGTGCTCCATATTCGGTTGGACCCACATTATCAACCCATTTTTCTCCAAACGTAATGGAGTAATGATCAGCTTCATCTGCTGCACTCCAAGTTAGTTTGACTGTACCTCGATCGCTACCAGTAGCGGCAGTTACTCCGGAGGGAATATCTGGGCCACCACAAGAGCTTGTAGTAGTGCTTCCACCTCCTGTTCCACTATCATCATATGCTCCTCCAAATGTTCCAGTTGGATCAGCAATACTAGAATCTGATTCCATTTCATTTCCATCAGTATCCTCGATGATTCCTCCAATTTGTTTAGCATTGTCAAAATTTTCACTATAAATTTCAACATCATCCCCGCCAGTTATAGTAATTGTTAAAGTTGTGCCTGTAGAGTTCAAAGCTAGTTTGACTGTATAAGCTTCTGCTTCTTCCACTGAACCCATATCAAAAGAAGCAATATTTTTGATCGTAACTAATCCAGAAGAGGAAACATAAATTCCCCCAGTTTTAGAATAACTAATACCAGTAACCGTACCTCCTTCATCTAAATTACTATTGATTGACTCTGGATCAATCGCTTCATTAAATTTAATGACAATGTAATCACCTGTATCAATATAGCCTTCATCTCCTCCATCATAAACTTTAATAGCAGAAATATATGGGGAAGTATCATCTGGGTTTGGAGTAGGCGTTGGAGTGGGTGTAGGAGTAGGAGTGGGTGTAGGGGTAGGAGTAGGAGTGGGTGTAGGTAACTCACTAATGTCATTCAAGGTTAAACCTACAGTATTGCTACAGCTGATATATTCATCTCCACCGTACATAATACTAGATTCATCTTCACCCCCACAGACAAAAGTCAGACTACTAGTATTAGTACTAAGAGGTTTAATTACTAAAACTGCATATTCGCCACCAGAACCTGTATAGGTTTCAGCTCGATCATCTGACCACTTTGCAATTTCTATCACTCCGTTAGTAGCATCATTACTTAAACGCGGGATCATGGATAAGATATGGGCACTACCTTCTTCAACTCCAACAATTTCAACTTTCTGCGGATCATACTGCAACATAGCTGTAACCGTGTCAATGATATTGCCACTATTGACCAATTCTATTTTGATTCTTGCTTCCTGATCTTTAATCAAACTACTACTTAGCAAAGAAGCTCTAAAATAGGCTGAGTCAGGATTAGCAACATACTGCTCTGGCTGCGATTGCCTTTGGCTAAATTCTTTTTGATCCAAACCATAGAGAGATACTCCTAAAATCACAATACCAATTAAAATAATCCCCAACAAGGAAATAGCTAAACTCAAAATACTAATATGTTTATTGTTTTTCTGCTTCTGGTTTTTTTTATTTTTTTTAGTAGCCATAGTTAGAATTCCTCATCAATCATACTATTCCAGGTTCCTAAAAAGAGTGAGAGGTCAGCATTGGTAACTTTGCCACTATAGTTAATATCGGCAATAGCTACATCAGCTGAGTCAGTAGAGGTGGTTTTAGTATCTAAAATATTTTTAATAGCTAGATAGTCTCGCTCATCCACTACCCCATCCTGGACTCCATTATCCAAAGGTAAATCTCCGGGTAGTAAGGGAGAATTAGTTAGATCAAGAACTAAACTACTATCTGTTGGATCAGGGCTAACTAATATATTGCGTTTGATCATTATTTTATGCATTGGACCTTTAATCGCAATATCAATTACTGAATCTTCTAGAGCAAGAGCAATTTCAGTGCTAGTAAAAACACCATTTTCGTCTGAAGTAAAGTTGACTGTGTCATCAAATACTCGTGTTTTGCTAGTGGTATCTCCAATCATTACTTTAGCAGCAATGCTAACTCCAGCTTTATTTACTCCAGCTAACTTGGTTTGAATAGTAGTGCTTATATTTTCTACACAAACAGGTTCTCCTGAACATCCACATTCATCATCTGGGCCATCAACTACTGTTCCATTTGGACAAAAATCAGCTGGAAGATCATAACTTTGGCAAATAGGATTATCATTTTCATCATAAGCACAAGTGGACTCAGCTTGCAAAATCAAGCTAGAAGTAGCTCCTAACGCACTCTCTTCTTCATCTTCAACTAAAACAAAAGCATCTGAGATACTTATTTCAGTAGTGTTTTTACTAGTCCGAATGAAGTGTAATTCGATCATTGCTTGCTCATCGGTAAAGCCAGCTTCTTCTGGGTTTTGGAAAAAAGTAAGCTCAATACTACCGTCGGTAAAATTACTAGGGTCATTTGCTCCTGGTAACCAGTTTTGGGTTTGAGCAGTATTTGGTTTATATACTTGATTAAGAGCTGTAAACTGCAAATCGTCAGTTGAATAGTTGACTGTTACATCCATACCAGTTACTGCCGCTCCATTTTGAGGAGTAGCTTTGAGCACAATTTTAAACTCAGCACCCTGTTCTGAACTTTTTTCTAAATCTAAATCAACCAGTGGTGTGTTTTCAGCATTAAATTGTTCAAGAGCAGCTGGCTTTTGTTCAATGGTTTCCAAATCAACTACTCCCCGAAATTGGGTCCATTGCCAGGAAATACCTGCAAACAAAGCAAACAAGGCCACTAAAAACCCTGAACTTAAGTGTTTGGTAATAAAAAGTTCTCGTGTAGCCATAGCTTAATTATTTGATCCTTTCATAAAATCTAAGTAGGCTTGTCGAAAATAATAATAATCTGAAATAGTTATTTTATTATCCCCATTAAAATCAATAGTTAAATCTTTACTGACAAATTTTTGAATAAAAAGCGTGTAATCATCTTGATCAATATCATAATCTTGATCAAGATCAAATTGAGAAATAGTATTAGCAACACAAGCAGTTCCACTCCAACATGCATTAGCACCGCAGTCACAACTAAGTTTTGGAGTGCTTAAACAATTTGACCCCATCCCACATATATCAGCACATTGATTAGAAAATTGTTGCCATGTTCCTCCTTCAGTTTGGCAAGCCAGTTGCTCAGCCGACATATCAGAATATTTAAAGTAGCCATTACAAGCCAATCGTTCCGATTTCTTATACCCAGGTCCACATTGATTATCACTACTCCATGAACCTTGAGAATATACAACCGGGCTTTCGGTTTCATAGGTAACACCATTAAGAACTACTTTATCCACAGTTAGGTTACGATCTTCTTTTCCTTCAATATATCGATCGTTAGTAAAAACTATTTGAATATCATTAATACTAATTGGGCCTACTTGTTCATATGTATATGTATTAAACTGTCTTTGAGAGGGATTGCCTTGCACATTAGTAAATGTCTTAACTACTTTGTCCTTAATTTTCAGTTGCATGGTTGGGTAAACATTTTCAGCTTTGGTTCCGGCTGCGTAGATCGTTAAAGTTGAACTAGTTAGTTCTGTTTGACAACTAACTCCATCCCAACACATATTGTCTCCACAGCTACATGCACCAAGTTGTTCTTGAGCAGTGCAAACATCACCACCACAAAGATACGGACAAGGATTTTGATCGTCGTACCATGTTCCACCAGCCTCCAAGCAAGGTTCTTTCTCTGGATTAACTTCAATACTTGCTGGACAATCATTAGGACAATTACAACTATTTTCTCCTAGCCCACAAACCCCATCGCCACAATTGGCGCAGATGAAACTGCCATTATCGGGGGCGATACAATCAAGACCCTCAGGAAAAGAGCTATCAATATGCTGCAAACCATTGCAGCATTGTTGGATATCTCCATCTATACCATTGCCAGTTTCACCCTCGCCAAGACATGGTTCACTGGGGATTTCGCATAATTCAGTATCTGTGTTGCATGATTGTCCTTCAGGGCAATTGTCAACTATTTGACAATTATGATTTTGATATTGGTATTCTTGACATGCAGCTAAGGGAACAGTTGGACAAACTGGAAGTTCACAAGTTCCATCTATACAAGCTTTATCATCAGAACAATCATTATCTACTTGGCATTCAACTTCTTCTATTGTAGGTTCTTTTTCAAATTTTTGGATTACTCCTCGTCTATAAAGCACGTCATCATAGTATTCAGTTCCCATTACAAAAACTGCATTTTGGTCATTCAAATCAATCTCAAATGGTGCATAACTAGGATCTTGATTGAAAGTTTCATAGTTGAAAGAAGTAATAAATTCAAAATTAGGACTAAATTTTTTGATAGTTCTTTTAGCCGAATCACCTACATACATATTTCCCAAACTATCAACTGCCATAGTGACAGGAGAAATTAAATTACCATTTTCAAAACCATACTCGCCATAGTGAGCTATAGGTGTCCCTTCAGATGTAAATGTGTGAATTTTACTATTAGCACTATCAGCTAAATAAAGTATGTTATTGTTATCAATAAATAGATCTGAACTGGAACTACCTGTATCATTTTCATGTATCAAAATGCCAATTTCGTTACCATTTTGATCATATTTTGTTAGTTGTTTTATACTGGTATCCAGTAGGTAAATATTGTTGTGACTGTCTATAGCTATAGAATTGATATTATTGGTATTAGCAAAAGTTAATTCACTAAAATCAGTTTGTAAAACACCATCTTGA
This sequence comes from Candidatus Beckwithbacteria bacterium, assembly GCA_012797845.1. NCBI lineage: Bacteria > Candidatus Beckwithiibacteriota > Candidatus Beckwithbacteria bacterium. The sequence goes on along the minus strand of JAAZOH010000012.1, from coordinate 15,237 downwards.
TTGAATTTTCTCAATCTAAGCGTTAAATTATCTTTAGAATCTATTACAAAAAGATTGTCACTTTGATCCAAAGCTATGCTTCTTGGACAGCTAAGCTCTAGACTTTGTTGATTCCAACCTTCTTCAATATAACTACCTTGATCATCAAATTTTTCAATTTTATCAATATAGTTATCTTCACTAGTGTGAGCACAAATTGCTACATATAGATTATTTTTACTATCTATTGCAATATCCGTAGGTTTAATAAATTCCACGTTTAAATGACCACTATCATAAATGATCTGTTTAATTTCATACGTTTCTTCCGGAGCTTGTTCAAATACTTCCAGCTGTCTAGCCTTATCTACCAAGCTGGCTGGCATAAACGGCACTAAAGCTAACTGTAATGAAAAAAGAGAGAAAGCAATCAAGAAGCCAAACATACCAACCGTAGCTGGCAGACGATCACGATGAAAAATGCTTTGAAACTCTTGCGAATTAGCTTTTTTACGAGACTTAATTTTGTGCAGTCTCAATTTGTGGGCAGTATGAATAGAAACCATAGAATTCCCTCTGTATTTTTCAGCATACGGTTTTTTGTGAAAACTTGTCAATAGGAAAAATGAGAATTTGAGCAGTTTTTGTATACTAAAATGTAGCAATTAAATGTACATTTCCTACATTCTCTCTGGAGCTTGTATACCCAAGAGATACAAACCATTGTGAAGGATTTGATTTACAGCCTGAGTGAGTATTAATCTAAAATTTTTCTCCTCTTCTGTTTCGGCTTGTAGAATCCGGTATTTGTTGTAAAAACTGTTGTAGCGTTGGGCTAGCTCATATAAATAGGTACAAATTAGATGAGGAGCAAATTGAGCAGCTGTCTCCAAAACTACTTCTGGAAATCGATATAAATATCTCAAAATACTATTTTCTAAATCATTTGCTTGATAATCTTTGAGCACATTTTGTGTTTCAATTTGGCCAGCTTTTTCCAAAATTGACCAGCACCGGGCATGAGTATATTGGATATAAGGACCAGAATTACCTTGTAAACTTAAAGAGGAACCAATATCAAAAATAACATCTCCACCGATATTGCTTTTTAAAAAGGCGTATTTAATTGCTCCTACTGCTATCATCTCCGAAATAGTATCTAATTCGGTTTGAGAGTATTTAAGCTCTCCTTCCTGCATTTGTTTGACTGCTGCTGCTTTTACTTCATCAAGTAACCATGATCCAGTGACCACATTACCAGTTCGCGATGACATCTTTCCTTCAGGCAGCTTAACCATGCCGTGCCCCAAGTGAGTTGTTCTTTGCGCCAATTCTGGCTCAATCATAGATAAAACTTTTAAAATCACTTTAAAGTATTCATTGATCTCATTGGCCGTAATAATGATTGATCTATCGTAAGGAAATTTTTGATATTTAACTGGAGCTAGTCCAAGATCTTTAGCCTCATACGTTGGCAAGCCTTGATTGTTAACAAACACTCTAGTATGAAGTCCATATTTTTTACCAGGAAAAACAATAGCTCCATCACTTTCCTCAAAGACTCCTTTTGCTAATTGCTTTTTGACATAATCTAGCCCTAAAGGACCCACTTCTGACTCGGGTAAATAGTAGTCAAATTTGGTTCCTACTCGCTTATAGATAGTCTCAAAATATGCTAAACTCCAAGCTTTGCCTTTCTGATATAGCTTGATAATACTTTGGTCTTGATCGTAAATCAGCTTATTGAGTTTCTTAATTGCCTGAGCTGCTACCTCATCTTCTTCATAAGCTTTAGCTCCTAAGGCATAGGCTTGACCTAAAAACTTAGCTCGCTGGGCTACATCTTTTGTTTCTAAATCTTCTAAGCTTAGTCGTTCCTTGTTTAATTTTTGTTGTATGCCCCAGATAGCTTTGGCCACATGCATACCCACATCACCAAAATAATTAGCCCGTTTAACCTCTGCTCCTTGAGCTTCAAAAATCCGAGACAACGATTCACCTACTGCATTACTGTACAAATGACCAATATGGAACTCTTTAAATGGATTAGGATCAGTAAACTCGCACAGGACTTTTTTACCTTTTAAGGTTTGATTGTGACCATAACAATTGCCCAAAGAAATGATCTTCTTTATCTCCTCTGCCAGAATTCTATTGTCAAGATAAAAGTTCAAAAACCCTGGTCCGGCTACTTCTATCTTTTGACACCACTGTTTAATGTTTTCCTGTTCTAAAAGCTTGGTTTTGATAGTTTCGGCTAAAGTTCTAGGATTAGTAACTTCTAATTGGGTGTTTTGAATTTTCAGTTTAGGGAAAATGGTTAAAGCTACGTTGGAGGCATAATCTCCATGTTTATCATCTTTGGGATGCTCAACAGTTATTTTAGCTTCTAAACCCAAATCCTGAATAGCTTGGCGTAAAGCATTTATGATTAATTGATCTAGCGAGAAAGTCTCATCTGTCATATTGATTTATTTTAGCAGAAAAATAATCAGTATAGAGATGTGTTTTACAGTCTCTCTTGAAAATAAGATTACCGGTCTTGAAATTATACGATTTAGTTTTGGGGTTTCATTGTGGAAAACTGTAATGTTTAAATTTAAATACTAATTTTTTAAAATTGCTTTTCTATCTGTTAAACAAGCAATTTTTTGATTATAGGTTTGAGCAAAACTTATCCCCAATCATGTGGAAAAGTTATAAATCATTTTAAAAGTAAAAAAGTTTGCGGTAATTGCTTCGGAAAAGGATTTTTGCTTGTTTTTTTAGATGTTACCTAATACTAAACTCTGTCCCATCTGTCATCACTTCTATATCTCCAACTTGATCAGTTCTAAAAACTTTGATTCCTAACTGTTTGAGTTTTTGTAGGGTTTCTGAAGCTGGATGTCCAAAAGAATTTTTACCAACTCCGATAGTGGCTATGACTGGCTCTACCTCTGTTAGAAACTCACCAGTACTAGCTGTTTTACTACCATGATGGCTAATTTTAAGGACAAGACTTTTCAAGTTTTTATTTTGAGCTAGAAGCATTTTTTCAACCAAAGAGGAAATATCTCCTGTCAGCAGAGCTGAAAACTGATCATAATTTACTTTAGTCACCACTGATAAATCATTATCTTCAAGAAGTGCTGACTTAATCATTCTCTCATTTGGCCAAACGAATTGAAGGTTTATCTGGTTAATAGTTACTTGTTTGATATCAGCAGCTGCTAGGATTTGAGTATTTTGTTTTTTAGCCTGTTGATAAAGTTCTAACCATAATTTTTCTTTACTAGCAGCTCCGTTATAAACAAGATTCTCAATTTGGTAATTATTAAAAACATAAGCTATTCCACCAATATGATCTTTGTCTGGGTGTGTTGCTATCACTAGTTCGATATGTTTATCCCAAAAAGGCAGATGTTTTTGCAGGCAAGTTAAAACTGAATCATCAGGGCCACCATCTATAAGAATCTGATCAAATTGTTTGCTAAGCAAAATAGCGTCTCCTTGACCAACATCACATTGGATATAGTGAAGTTTTTTGTCTGGCCAAAACAGAATAAATTGTAACAGAAGGAAAATTGCTAAGAAACTGGCTCCAATTAGGTATACATTAATCTTCATAAGGTTTTAGCAACAATATAGTCATTAGCCAAATGGCAAAAACTCCTATCCAAGGCAGACCAAAAGATATCATGCCCCAAGATGATTTACTAAAAAACTGAGCCACCAGTACTACAAAATCAAGAAGTGGCATTAGTAGCCAAGCAACTAATTGACCTAAAAAAGGTATTGTGAAAGATAATACTAAAAATACTAACCCAATAATCATAATTGGTGCTACTAGAGGAGCTACAAGTAAGTTTGCCAGCAATGACAAGGCATTAGTTTGACCAAAAATTTGCAAAATTAGTGGTGTCACCAAAATTTGAGCCGCTATAGATTGACTGCCATCTGCAAGAATAATCTTTGTTATCGGACTTTGTTTTAATGACCCTAATAATTGTAGGAGAAAACCCTGAATTTTTTTGCCAAATAGTACAATGCCAGCAGTAGCTGCAAAAGATAGCTGGAAACTAGCAGAAAATAGTAATAAAGGTTTGTATAAAAGCATAAAAAGACAGGTTAGTAATAGAATCCACCAGCTGGCAGTTTTTCGACCTAAAAGCTGTCCTAACCAAACTAAACCAATCATAAGGCTAGCCCGAATTAGTGGCGGATCAAAACCAGCTAAAAATAAATACGTTATAATCACTCCATAAGAAAACAGGATTTGTTTTTTTCTCGAGAAAATTGGTCGAACTATAGTTATAACTACCCCAGACAGTAAAGCAATATTACCTCCCGAAGCTACCACCAGATGCAATAGACCACTTTGTTGAAAATCCTGCCAAAGAGAATAGCTTAATCCCTGTTTATAACCTAAAATCATTCCGGCCAGAATACTAGCCTGGTTAGCCTTAAAATTATAGGAGATTTTTTGCACACATAGCTGCCTAAACAACGATAGTTGTGATTTGAGAAAATAGAATTGATATAAAAGTATTTTTTTGATAAACGGGACTTGATTAAATGGTTCTATTACCTCTATTGTTTCTGCTATCAAGCAATATTCCTTTACACCACTCTCTGTCACTTTTTCCTCGAGACTGCCAGATACAGAAATCAAATCACCAACGTTAATTTTAGCCTGTTGTTGGTTTTTTACACATAGACCTTTAACAGTAAAATTTTGACTAAAATCCTGGTTTTCAATATCTGAGTTGATTCGACCAATGATTTGCGTAGCCGGAAGTTTATATTGATTGTCTTGCCATGAAAAATAGAGATGAAAAGCCGAAATAGCACAAAGTATAACAATGCTTATCAAGTAAGCAGTTTTGGACATATAGCCTAATAGGTAATTATTAAATCCTTGAGGTTTTCAAAGGTTTTTTCACCAATTCCTGGTACCAAAACTAACTCTTCTGGATTAGCAAAATTACCATGTTCTTCTCTAAAAGTAACAATGGCTTGAGCAGTTTTTGGCCCAATCTTAGGTAAACTTTCCAATTGCTCAGCACTAGCAGTATTGATATTGATTTTGCTACTGGTACTTTGGCCTTGGACTTGAGGGTCAGAAGCTTCATTTTCACCCTCAAATGGAATATACAACTTTTGACCATCACTAAGAATCTGTGCTAAATTGAGTTCACGCTGTACCCAAGAAACACTGGCTTCATCTAAAATTCCACCCGAAGAAGCAATGGCATCTCCTACCCTAGAACCTTCGGGTAGTTGATAAAGTCCAGGCCGCATAACTGCTCCAGATATGTCAATAAAGATATCTTTTTGTATATTTTGATCATTTTTGTAAGTCTCAATAATAATAGAATTATTATCTACCTTTTTATAATATAAATATATCAAAATACTTCCTAATATACATATAATCCCAATAATATATAGTATCCTTGTAATTGGAAAACTATTTTTTTCAGTATGTTTCACCTGGGAGAATGATTGCAGGAGCTCATCTAATTGATTAGCCATATAGAAGTAGTTACTAGCTCTATCTTGGCACAAAAAACTATGCTAATGCAAGCAGAGGTAATTAATGTTAGAAATAAGTAAGAGAACGCTATATTACAAAATTAACTAACTTACCAGGAACTACAATCTCTCGTCTAACTTCCTTACCATCTAAGTGTTTTGCAATCGCTGGGATGGCTCTAGCTTTTTCTAAAAGATATTTCTTTTCGGTAGTCTTCTCCATAGAAACACTAAAGCTAGCTCTCAGCTTACCGTTTATCTGAACTACAATTGTACTTTCTCCCTTAACAATCAGATCAGCTTGATATTTAGGCCAAGCCTGTTGATGCACGGAGATAAATTCTTTGGAATTACCATGGAGCTGCTGCCACAATTCTTCGCTTATATGAGGAGCTAAAGGGGCTATTAGCAGAATCATTGTTGTTAGTGCTTGTTTAAAAGGATTGCTAATTTCCTCTGTAGTTTCTTTAATATCTTTAAAATTATTAGGATGCTCCTGAATAGTTTTCTCGAGGAAATTCATAAATTCCATAATAGCCGCTATGCTGGTATTGTATTTAAACCGTTTAATTCCACTTGTTGCCCGCTTAATAAGCTGTTGTTGTTCACTTTGGATAGTTTTGAGTAGGTTTTCATCATTTAAGGTCTTGTTTTGATGGGTATGAATAAAATTCCAAAACCTTTTTACAAAACGCTCCATACCAGCAATCCCAGTATCTCTAAAATCTCCACCATCGCTATATGGACCCATAAACCCCATATATAGCCGTATCACATCAGCTCCATACCGATCCAGATATTGGTCTGGGTCCACAACATTGCCTCGGCTTTTGCTCATTTTGGCTCCATCTTTAATGATCATGCCATGGGCATAGAAATTGGGAAATGGTTCTTCAAAATCTAAATAGCCTAGATCATATAAAGCCATGGTCACAAAGCGGGAATAAAGCAAATGCAGTACTGAATGTTCAGCTCCTCCACAATATTGGGAAACAGGTAACCATTTTTTGGTAAGTTTAGGATCAAAGGCATTACTCTGCGCTGTTTTAGCATCCACTACCCCCCCCTTGGTACTAGGATATCGTAAAAAGTACCAGGAGCTGTCTAGGAAGGTATCTGAAACATCGGTTTCCCGTTGAGCTGGACCACCACAAACCGGGCACATTGTTTTTACAAACTCTTGATGACGAGCTAAAGGTGCTTGTCCAGAACCATCGGGTAAGTAATCTGTAATAAGAGGCAACTCAACTGGCAGCTGATCTTTAGGAACTATCAGCCAGCCAGCTCGCTCCTGATCAAAAAAACTTAAGATTTCAGGTAGTTCTTTGCAATTTTCCCTAGAACCAAAATGACCTCGCCCCTGGAATTGTAAAAAGGTAGCAAATGGGAAAGTTTTTTTATAAATACCCTGATTCTTAGCATTGATATACGGCTCGTCATCAGAGTAAAAAACCTTTATATCTCGAACGTTTTGCTCGACTTTTTTGTTTTCAAATTTTTGGCCATCTCGATAAAAATTAATTAATTTTTCAAACTCCTTTTTATATTCTTTTACTAAATCTTCTGGGAATTCAGATACTTTTTCTTGATAACTCGGAGCAACCGCCACAATTCGTTTTAAACGATATTTTTCTGCCAGCTTAAAAGCAAGATATCCACCCAAAGAATGACCCACAATAGCAGTATTGCCCTGTTTTAATATATTTTGATAATTTTTCTCAATATAGTCCATCGTTTCTCTATAGTCAGGAAATTGGGAGTTGGGTAGATCAGGCGCATGTACTGTATAACCCCGTTCTTCTAGTTCTTTTTTAAGCCACGGCAACCAATTTTCTTGAGAATGACCATACCAACCATGCAATAAAATCACATTCATCTTTTTTTCTGATTCAGCACAAGATGGGCAATAGATCATTGGAATCGGTGGTCCCCAATAGCGCTGTCTAGAAATATTCCAATCTCTAATTTTAAAAGTAGTCTCAGGCTTTCCGATACCTTTTTCTTTTAAGTAATTGATCACTTTATTTTTATCTTCTGGGTACCGCCACTTATTCCAAAGACCTGAATTAATAATCTCTCCTGGCCCAGCATAACAATCTATTTCAGACTCCGTATTTGATTGAATGACTTTTTTAATTTCTAAATCGTATTTTTTAGCAAAGGCAAAATCCCGTTCATCATGAGCCGGCACTCCCATCACTGCTCCTTCCCCATAACCCATTAAGACATAATCAGCTACCCAAACCGGCACTTTTTCATTATTAACTGGGTTGATAACATATGCTCCGGTAAAGACCCCAGTTTTATCTTTTTCTGCCATTTTACGTTCCTGTTCGGTTTTACGAGTAGCTTTGGCCACATATTCATCGACTTTATTTTTGTATTTATCAGTAGTTATAGTTGTTACTAAAGGGTGTTCAGGAGCTAAACAAAAGAAAGTGCAACCAAACAAAGTATCTGGCCTGGTAGTAAAAACGTTGATTTTAGTTTGGTCCCCAGCAACCTGAAAAGCAACAGAAGCTCCTTGGCTTTTGCCAATCCAATTTTGTTGGGCTGTCAAAACTTTTTGTGACCAATTAAGTTTGTAGGTATTTTCGAGGAGTCGATCGGCATAATCAGTAATTTTAAAAAACCACTGTTTCATATTGCGCCGCTCGATTGGAGTTTTACAGCGTTCACATACTACTTCTTCTCCATGCTTTTCCGTTTGTTCATCTGAAACAGTAGTTTTACAGGAAGGGCACCAGGTAACCGGAGCGGCTTTTTTGTAAGCTAGTCCTGCCTCAAATAGCTTGGTAAAAATCCATTGCGTCCAGCGATAATATTCTGGATCCATAACATCAACGGTGTGATCCCAATCAAAGCGGTTACCCATCCGTTTCAGCTGTCTAATAAAATTCTTAATATTGCTGGCAATCAAGTCCTTGGGATGAACTCCCATTTTAATGGCAAAATTTTCACTATGAATTCCGCCTGAATCAAAACCCATGGGTTCAAATACATCTTTACCCTGCATAGCCATAAAACGGCCATGAATATCGGCTCCTCCAAAAGCAAATAAATGGCCAACATGAAGTCCTTCAGCTGAAGGATAGGGATACATCATTAGATTAAAGTAAGGATTTGTAGCCTTATGTAAATCGGTACTATATAGTTTTTCTTCTGCCCATTTTTGCTGCCATTTAGTTTCTATGTCTTTATGGTTGTATGCTTGTTTGTTTTTCATAGGTTTTTTAATTTTATAAATAAAAAAACTCCCTTGCGGGAGTATCATAACTAGAAAAACCAGCTCTCCGCAAGCTCTATATATGCTTTTTAAGAAGGAGGCTAGTGAGTAAAGATTTATTTTGCATTGCCAAGATTTTAGCTAATTATCCCGAGTTTGTCAAAAATGATTTAAAAGTCAAATTCTAATGGGTCTACATAGTATGGCAGCATATTCCCAGAGTTATCCAATAATAGAACGGTCAAAACAGGCAGGCCTTGGGTATCAAAAATAATGGTTTTACCAGAAGCCTGCATAGCTACCTCCTGATTATGCTGCTTTGTCGGAATCTCATCATCCCCAGTCCAGATAATAGCTTTGGCAACATCTGGAGCATTCTCTACATATAAAACACTTCCTTGTTTGCGCAGTTTTAAATCAGTACTTTGATCATAGATAACTAAGGGTAGACTTTTAGAAACCGAGTGACTACCAACTCGAACCTCAACTATGCTCCCCTGCTTGACTCCTTCAGGAATAAAAGCTTGGATCATATCGTCTTCCCAAGCTGTAATTTGAGCCTCAGGAATTTCTATGCCACCAATACGTAGTTGTTTATCTGTTGGATTGGTGCCAAAGTGAAATCCTTGAATCCAAATGATATCACCAACTTTTCCAACCCATGGAAAAGCTCGACCAACCAGGGGTGCTTCTTGAGGAATTGGTCCAGGCGTAGCTTTAGGTTCTTGAGCTGATTTTGGCTTTTCATAAGCAGCCCGAGAATTGATCCGACTTTGTTGTTTGACCAAAAAAACTCCAACCGGCACAGCAAAAAGTACTGAAACAAATACAGCAATTGAAACTATTTTTTTATATGACAGCTGATCAAATGTTTGTAGTAACCCCATAGTTTACTGATAGACTTGGCTCATTATGAACCAGATTTATCACCTTAGCAAGGTTATTCTCTAATTTCAATTTGTTGCTCTTTATGATTAAAATATACACTATAGTCTTCAAAAAAACCTTTTCTACCTAAGAGAGATTTTGTTCCATTAGCTTCAGTAAAAACTACTGGGACAGCTCGATCTTCTTCACCAAGAAGCACCATCATTTCCCCCTGATAAGCAAAGCTAGTTTTACCACCAAAACCTCGAAATGTTGAACGTTTGAGTTTTGCTAAATCTTGACCTGTTTTCTCAGCCCACTCCCTGGGAAGAGACGACACCACTGCTCCTGAATCAAGTAAAAATTCCCAATTTTCATACCCGGCTTCTGTTTTGATAGGCAGTTCTATCACAGGCTCAAACACATTGCCCAAATCCTGCCAGTTAACCTGTTTCATAGGGACCGATAGCATCACTCCTTTACTCTCTCGATATGTAGACTCCTGACCATTGCTACTAATATATACAAATACTCCCGCTAAAACTCCGATAGGAACCAGTAGTATGAGTAATAGTTTAATCAGCCCAGATAAAGAAGTATGGATCCTGCGTGTTTCTGGACGAGTAACCACATCACCTACTGCATTAAAATTGTACGTTGTGGGTTGATACTGAGATTGGTTGCTTTGGTTTTGATTGCTATTTGAGCTAAGATCCATATCTTCTAGCCTAGCGAATTTTAGGTCTTTGTGCAATAGAACAATAAAAGTGGACAAATTTTTCCTTAGATATATTCAAAGTATATATATTGTTATATTTATATCACTTAATAGTATTTACTATATTTTTATATGATTTAAATTAAATAAATAGTACACATAGGCAAGGAAAAAATCTTAGCAATCAGTGCATCAATGTGCTCGGATTTGATCTATTTTGAACATCTCTAGTAAACACTTTATAAAAAATTACTTGTTCTACTCTGTTTTACCTCTTGACACGAGTTTCATTTTATTATTATAGTAGAAATACGGAGATAAAATTTTGATAATCTCCACATTAACAGAGAAAATAAAAAAATTAAAAGCGCAGAAAAAGCACCAGGCACTTTTTCCGCAAATCTATGATTTCCACCTACAAATATGCTAGCAACTACCAAGGCAGTAAAATTGGCAACACTCCACTTTGGTCAACTAGTTTCACCAAGCTCAACAAAGCTCAACTGGGTGAGATTGTGGCTAGCATGTCAGTGTTTGGATTAGTATGGATATTACTGTGTTTGATTTAGGAGCTTAAACTGCCTGTATGCCTGGAACTGCCCTTACCTCTTCTACTACCGCTAAACAGTTTCTTTCTAAATTTACAACCTGGTTAAAACCCCAGTTAGAACAGGTAACTGATTTAGCTTTGTACGAGCAGTTGCTGACAGACTTTTTTACCTGGTACGATCAACTTCCTCTAGTTAGACGTAATTTTACTCCTGAAAATTTTGAGGCCTACAAAGAATATTTAAGTTCTCAAAACCTCGAAACTGAGGCTGTTAACAATACCGTTGCCGCCTTGAAACTATTTGGATCATATCTTACTAGCAAAAAAATAGTCGAAATAGATCCTACTACTCAACTCGATGAAATTGAGGTTCCTAAAACCACCGACCCAGCTCCAGCTGTTTCGATTTTTGACCAGTTCGCCAGACACTTAAAAGCCGCCCAGCTTTCACCTACTACCATCAAAAATTATGTAGCTGATGCTGAACAGTTTTTCTCTTGGCTTCATGAGTATGAAAAAGGGGTTGATTTTGACTTAATGACTCCCAAACTTATTGATGCCTATCGCCAATATCTACAACAACAATTAGGCATGGCTCCAGCTTCTATTGAGCGAAAAGTTTCTTCATTGCGCAAATTTTTTACCTGGGCAGTTGAGCAGGGTTTATTTATTAAAAGCCCGTTTGATGAAAAAGAAATTGGCCATCGTTTTGATAGCTTGATCAAGCCTACTAGACTTGGTCAAGGTGGAAGTGATAATACAGGAGTTAGTTTTAATCGCCGTCAGCTTATTATTATGGCGGCAGTAGTACTTCTGCTGTTTTTACTCTCTATCTTTAGACCATGGGAATTGTTATTTCCACCATCACAAGTACCTGAAGAACTATTAGCTGAACTAGAACAAAAAGTAAATAAAAATAACAAAGATAATCAAGAAGAAGCTGGAAATATTCCCTGGACTATTTATTTTCAAGGCCAAATTAAAGATCGCAACGGTAAACCTATTACTAGTCAATCACAGATTATTTTCTCATTGTATGCCAGTGATACCAGTACTGAACCATTATGGACCTCAAAACTATGGAGTCTCAAACCCGATGAGAGTAGCATGTTCACAGCCAAATTGGGTGATCCCAAAAGTGGTGACAAAGCAATTGACGGTAAGATCTTTTTTGAATATGAAAATTTGTATTTAAGTACCAGTATTGGTGGCACAGAATTTTTACCCAGAACTAAAATTTCTACCGCTATGGCAGCTGCTAATTCCTGGAAACTGGATAACTATCCAGCCTCTAAACAAGCCAATATTAATGAAGTTCCAGTTATTGATGATGCTGGTCAGTTGGTTTTAGCAGCTGAAAGCGCTAAGGTTAAAGGTAGCAATGGAACGTTGGGTATCGAAGGAGAGGCTGTAACGATTTCAACCCCTTATGATTCTACTGGCAATATTACGCTTTCCCCTATGGGCGGCGGCGGTATTGAAATGATTGGCTCAAATGTTTCTGGTGACAGTGTTAAAATCACTAACTCTCAATTAGTAACTGGATCAGTGCTAACAGCTGAATTAGAAAGTAATAATACTACCCCTTATTTATTAGATCTTAAATCAGGTCTAGTCCCAACCTCAAAGTTCAGCGTTGATGCAGCTGGGAATGTTACTGTTAATGGTAAAGTCACTGGTGGCACAGAATTAATTTTAGCCGATACTCGGGCTCAGGCTCAACTTTCAGACAGCACTCATACCAGTCTTCCAACTGGAACTCAATCAATTTTAGGAGCTTTAAGTGAAGCTTACTCAACTGCTAAGGCAGCCTCAACTTCAGCTGCTACTAATCAGATTTGGACAGATGGCGGTACTTACGTCAAACCAAAAGGAAATGAAAGTGTTCGAATTTATGATTATAACGGAACTGACTATCTAGATATTCGTCATGATGGGACTGATGTTCTGTTTACCACTTATCAAACCGACGAGATTACTTTCCAAGATACAGTTGAAATTCAAGATGATCTTAATATCACTGGAAACATTAACTTAGATACTAACTTGGATATTGCAGGAGAAATATATAACAGCGGAGCTGATTCAGTTACTATTAACGATATTTTAAAACTTAGCGACGGAAAAACTATCAATATTGGTGGTACAGGTAGTCGTTCTTATAACTCGATTTCCGACTCTGATGCAACTAGTCGAGGTCTCTCCAGTGATAATGATTTATATGTTGAAGATGCTTTGGAAGTAGATGGAAAACTCTATGCTGATGGTGATGTTTACCTTGGTGATGGCAGTGGTGATGACACAATTTATCTTAGAGCTGGCAGTAGTGGTGGCGAAATTAACTTTCCTGATTTTGTTAGCTGTCAAACATTGATGACTGATGTGTCCGGAAACCTTGAATGCGGCGATGGTTCTGGATCCGAAGGTTACTGGGAGAGAGGCTTTAACTACATTAATCCTACTACTAACCCAAATGATGATTTGAGAATGTATGACCATGGAGCAATTAGCATTGGTGGAACTACTAACCCAGGTAGGCACAATCTAATTGTTGGCAGTAGGGATATTGATATTGGTGGAGGTATCTTAACAGTTAACCGGGTAGCTACCATCTCTGCCCTTATTGCTACTGACCGTCCTCTTACTATCAACAACAATGCTGGTAGTGAAGTTTTTCAGATTAATAACAACGGTAGCTTACTTTTAGCTAATGATGAATATATTCAAAATACAAGTGATAGCTTAGTCTCGATTTATGGTGGTGGTGGAGTTGATAATACTGATCTTACTTTTGATCTTGATGGTGCTTATCCAGTTATATCTTCACTAACCGATACAGCCATAGGATTGGATGATGATCTTTACTTTGTAGGCAGTCAAAGTATCACTACTACAACTGGCAATCTTACAATAACTCCTGCTAGTGATCTTATCGCTACTGCTGCTAATATTAGCCTGACCAGCTCTGGTACTTTATCTGCTGCTATTGCTGATAATACAAGTAACGCATTTCGAATAGCTCAAGGATCTAATAACTATCTTGGCATTACTACCACCAATGACAGTGAGACCATGACCTTTGGAAATGCCACTACTAACCTAAGTTATACATTTGCCGGATCAGGAACCTTTACTCAAAGCGGAACTGGCCAAGTTACCCTTAATGGCAATGTAGACACTACTAGTGGTTTAGATATAACAGGAGCTAACTTAACCGTAGGGGGAGCTAACTTTAGCGTAGATGTAACAACTGGTGACATTACTACCGCTGGAGACCTGGCAGTAAATGGTGGAGATATTACCAGCACTAGTAGATTAGGAATTGCCAGTAGTGGTTTCACCCTCTCCTCTACTGGGGCTGGTAATGATATTATCTTTACCAGTAGTGATGACATTATCTTTGATGATGCTCAGTTAACAAGTGCTATTACCCTAACAAACACCGCTACTGCATTTGCTTCTAGTGATACGGCTATTGTTGACGCTATCAATACTGCTTATTATGCAGCCACTGGTGTCAGTGGCGGTTTATGGACTTTATCAGATAATAAAATTTTCTCAGCTATCAGTAATCAATTAGCTGTAGGAACTACTACGACTAGTGATATTATTTCCTCTTTATATGTAACCAGAGACACTATTGGTTCTGGCGCTCTTGGCAAGGCCTTAGCTATCTTTAACCAAACTGAAGATCAGGATTTATTTACTGCTTCTTATGCTGGAATTCCTAAGTTTGTTGTTAAAAATGATGGTTCTGTTGGTATTGGACAAGGAACAGTAACTGCCGGTTATTCCCTTGATGTAGCTGGAGCAGGTAGATTTGCCAATGGGTTAACCGTAGTAGCAGGCACAGTGTCTCTTCCCAATGGCTCTATTGATAATGTGGAGTTGGCTAATTCTAGCATTACCTTTGCTGGTAATAGTGGTTCTGCTGCTACATCTTTAGGTGGAACTAGAACCATTATTGGTAATACTGATCAAGGTGTCTCTACTGACGTTTCTGGTGCAGCTATGACTGTTACCGTTGCTAATGCTTCAACTGCCTCTAAAGGTGTAGCTTCTTTCAATAGTAGTAACTTTGCTGTTTCATCTGGAGATGTCACCATCAAGACTGGTGGAGTTGGAGCTACAGAACTAGCTGCAACTGCAGTCTCTGCTAATTCCTATGGAGCTGCTGATACCATTCCTACCTTTACGGTTGATGCTGATGGGAGACTAACTGCTGCTGCTGATGTAGCGATTGCTATTGGAAGCAGTAATGTGACTGATGATAGTTTAGATTTTGTTGACTTCCAAGACTTAATGGATCTGGATGCTGACACTGTAGTCTCTTTCTCTTCCTATGATTACACCTTCTCTTTAAATACTGGTTTATTCCAG
>JAAZOH010000011.1 GCA_012797845.1 Candidatus Beckwithbacteria bacterium | reverse complement strand
AGTGAGCTTGAGCAAAAAGCTCAGCAACTCGAAGATGATAATCGCAAGCTTCTCTCAAAAAACGTAGAAGAAATGAGCTTGCATGAGCTAGCTCAAAAAGCTGAGGCTTTAGGGTATGTAGAGCCTGAAACTATTATCAATCTGGAAGCTGGGACCAAAACTATTGCTTTAGGGATAAAAGAGTAAGGTAACTGTTACAATAAATGCAGTAATAAGGATACAGTTACTTATGAAATCTTCTTTTCGCATTTCAATTTTAGTAGTAATTTTTATTGTTACCGGTCTTATCATCATTAGCCGATTATTTCATTGGCAAATCATTGCTGCTAGTCAACTAGCGGCTCTAGCTGCTTCTCAGCGCCAAAGTGTGGCTGAGTTACCACCGGTGCGAGGCAATATTTTAGCTTCAGATGGTTTTCCTTTGGCAATTAATAAAGAAGGCTATCTTTTGTATGCTAATCCTCAAGAGCTTAAGCAAGATCCTAAGATACTATCGCAAATGCTGGCCCCACTTTTGGCGTCTAATCTTGATGAAGTCAAAATTGCTACCGATGCCAGTTCTGAGGATATTGAAAAAATTCAAAAGAACCTGCTTTCAGATACGCAAGATTTTATTGATAGACAACTTTCTCAGGAGAATTTAGTTTGGGTACTTTTAAAGCGAAAGATTAGTCAAAAAACCAAAGAAGCTATTGATCATCTCAATATTAAAGGTTTGGCCTATGAACCAGAGCCGATTAGGTCTTATCCTGAAGCTTCCATGTCGGCTCAAATTTTAGGATTTTTAGGTCAGGATGAATTTGGTAAAGATACCGGCTATTTTGGTTTGGAGGGTTACTATAATTTGGACCTATTAGGCCGAATGGGTATTGTAAAACAAGAAAAAGATGCGATTAATCGGCCGATTCCGATTGGTAAATTTTGGCAACAAAAAAAACGGGACGGTCGACATCTGCAACTTTATTTAGATCGCAGTATCCAATACTTAGTCGAAGAATCTTTGAAAAAGGCGGTGGAAAGCTATGGGGCAAAATCAGGATCAGTAGTTATTATGGATCCAAAGACCGGTGGTATTTTAGCTATGGCTTCTTGGCCAAGTTTTGACCCAAACCACTATTCAAAATACGATCAAGAGCTCTTTGTAAATCCGATTGTTTCCAGTTCATATGAGCCAGGTTCAACATTTAAAGTTTTAACCATGTCGGCTGGAATTGATACTGATACCATTAAACCAGATACCGTTTGTGAAATTTGCGATGGACCATTTAAGATTGACCAATACTACATTCGCACTTGGAATGATAAATACTATCCCGGATCAAATATGACTGAAGTCTTGGCTCATTCTGATAATGTAGGTATGGTTTATTTAGCCCAGAAATTAGGTGTCGATACTTTTGTTGACTACATTACCCGTTTTGGTATTGGTGAGCCAACAGGGATTGATCTTCAAGGAGAAATTGCTCCTAGTTTGCGAGATGAATGGAAGGAAGTAGATTTGTACACAGCTGCTTTTGGCCAAGGTTTGGTAGTTACTGGTATGCAGATGGTCAGAGCTATTGCAGCAGTTGCTAATGGAGGTCAACTGATGCAGCCAAGAATGGTTAAAACCGTTATTGATAGTGACCAGGAAAAAGCAGTTGAGCCAGTAGTAGTGAGGCAAGTAATTTCCCCAGAAACTGCCAAAACAGTGACTGAAATGATGGTGGCAGCAGTTGATTACGGTGATGCCAAATGGGCCAGGCCTAAAGGCTACCGGATTGCTGGTAAAACTGGGACAGCTCAGGTTTCAGTAGCCGGACATTATGATGAAGAAAAAACGATTGCTTCATTTGTGGGTTTTGCTCCAGCCGATGATCCGGCTTTTGTAATGTTGACTATTATTGAAGAACCAACTTCTTCGCCATGGGGGAGTGAAACAGCAGCTCCGCTGTTTTTTACGATTGCTAAGAAACTGTTTGTTTATATGGGGATTCCTGCTGATAATTGATATAATGTCGCTATGAGTACGCTAACAATTTTAAGACCACTTTTGCCAAACTGGTTAGTAAATACTTGCTGGCATTTGCCTAAAGCCATTTTAGCTAATTGGTATTATGGTTTTCCTTCGAAAAATTTGACTATTATTGGAGTAACTGGCACTGACGGGAAGACTACCACCTCAACCATGTTGTATCATATCTTACATAAAGCTGGCTATAAGGTGGCGCTTATTTCTACGGTAGCTGCTAAAATTGGTAAAGAGGAGATCGATACTGGTTTCCATGTCACTTCCCCAGAACCTTGGGCTTTACAAAAAATGTTAAAACAAGTTGTTCGTCAAGGCTTTGATTATCTAGTCTTGGAATCTACTTCTCAAGGGTTGGTGCAAAACCGAACGTGGGGTATCAAATTTACGGGTGGGATTGTGACCAATATTGATATTGACCACCTTGACTACCATAAAACTTGGGAAAATTATGTCAAAGCAAAAGGTTTGCTTTTCAAAAATACCAGCTTTGCGGTTTTAAATTGTGAAGATGGCTCATATAAACCACTTAAAGAAACAGCAAAAGGAAAAATAATTTCATACGGAGTAAAAAAAGGAGATTGGAACCTGAAAGATACCCAAGTGAAAATCTCTCTTATAGGTCAATACAACCAATTAAATGCTTTGGCAGCTAGTGCTGCAGCTCATGAACTGGGTGTTGATAAGAAAAAAAGCCTTAAATATTTAGAGTCATTTCCAGGGGTGTTGGGTAGAATGCAGATTATGTATCAAAAAGATTTTACGGTGATTGTTGATTTTGCCCATACTCCCAATGCACTTAGGCAGGCCTTAGGTCAGCTCCGACCCAAAACTAAAAGTAGATTAATTTCAATTTTTGGCTGTGCAGGCTTACGGGATAAAGCCAGGCGGGAAATGGGCCAAGTGTCTGCAAAGCTAGCCGATATTACGGTTATAACTGCCGAAGACCCGCGTACCGAAGGTGTTGAGGCTATAAGTTGCGAAATTGAAGCATGGGCTCAAAAAGAAGGAGCCAAAGAATTATCCCGGCAAGAAATTACTAAACTAAAAACAGTAAAGAAAGCAGTTTATGTTAAAATTCCAGATAGACAAGAAGCAATTAATTTTGGGATAAAAATTGCTCAAAAAGGCGATATTGTGGGGATTTTTGGCAAAGGACATGAACAGTCAATGTGTTACGGTACGACCGAAACATTATGGACAGATCAGGAAGCAGTTAAAAAAGCTTTAAAAAAATATGGCTACAGTGCAAAATAAAAAAATTGTGGTAATTGGTGGTGGGACCGGAACTTCAGTAGTGGTTTCTGGACTTAAAAATCATGAAAATCTCAATATTACTGCCTTGGTTTCAGTAGCTGATTCTGGTGGGTCAACCGGCAGGCTTCGGGATGAATTTGGCTTTCAGCCAGTGGGGGATTTGCGACAGTCTTTGGCAGCTTTAGCAGATGAAAAGGAGCAAAGCTGGATTAGAAATTTATTGCTCTACCGATTTTCTCAGGGAGAAGGCTTGCAAGGCCATAATCTGGGAAATTTACTCCTAACTGCCTTGCAAGATATGGCTGGCTCAACCGCCAAAGCTTTGGAAATTGCTGAATCTATTTTTAGGCTTAAGGGTAGTATTTACCCAATTACTGAAACCAATGTTCAGCTGGTAGTTGAATATGAAGATGGCACGTTTTTAATCGGCGAAGACAACTTAAACCCTGGTAATTCAGGTGGTAAGAAAATCAAAAAAATTCACCTTTCACCTAAGGCTAAAATTTATAAAAAAGCCGCTGCTAGTATTGAGCAAGCAGATTTGGTAGTAATTGGACCTGGGGATTTGTATGCTAGTATTTTACCCAATTTCTTGGCCCAAGGTATTAAAACAGCTTTTACTAAAAGCCAGGCAAAAATTGTCTATATTGTCAATCTAATGACCAGTTTCACTCAAACTGCCAATTATAAAGCTAGTGATCATTTGACAGAGCTTGAGCAGTATTTGGGGAAAAAACCAGACTTCGTTTTTATGCATTCAGGGGTTATTTCTAAGCAAATGCTTGAACTTTATCAGGCTGAGCAGGAATTTCCGGTTGAAGATGATTTAGATCGAAATAAGTACCAAGTAATTGGTAGAGATTTTTTGGAAACTGTAGTAGCTAGTAAGCAGCCAGGAGACGCGCTTCATAGAAGTTTATTGCGGCATGATGGAGAAAAAATAAGTCAGGAGCTTCTTAAGCTTTTATAAACTGTTCTAAGTATTTAGCTAAACCATCATTATTGGTGTGGCCAATAATTTCATCAGCCACAGCTTTAACATCTTCTGTGGCATTGCCCATAGCAATACCTTGACCAGCAAGTTTGAGCATTTCAATATCATTACTGCTATCACCAATGGCAACCACATCTTTTAAATCAATATTTAAAAGTCTAGCCCAGCGTTTCATAGTAGTGGCTTTAGTGACGTTTTTAGCAGTAATATCAGCATAAGGAGTGCCATCATATGCTGTCATAGTTTTAATAGTTATATTTGACAAGCTTTTAAAAGCTAGATTGAGTTCTTGATTTAGACCATGAACGGTGACCTCAGTTAAATCATGATAATATTGGTAACTAAAGGGTTTTAGCTCAACTTTCCAATTATGTTTTTTAAATCGGGCTAATAAATCATTATCTGCTACGTAAAAATTATCAAAACCAAAATGAAGCTTAGCGCCAAATTTTCGACTAAGTCGATAGATTTGCTCTAAAGCTTCAGGATTAAGTTTCTTTTGCCAGATAATATTACCTTGGGTTGTAATGATCTCACCGCCTCCAGAAGTAATATGAAGGCAATCGGGTTTAAATAATTGCAAAATATTATCGTATATAGTTTGAAATTTCCTGCCTGTAGCGACGTTTAGCATAAAGCCTTGGTCTTGAAGTTTAGTAAGCACTGTTTTGGTTCGAGGGGAAACTTCACGGTTTAAGTTGGTCAGAGTTTTATCAATATCGAAAAGAAAAACAGGTTTATGCATAAGTCGTATCTTTGTTTACTATGGTGCCAGGTAGGATTTGATTATCTGGAGGAATAATAATACCAGGGTTAGTTCCACAATGAATACCGATTTTAACATTGTTGCCAACTATGCAACCCAAGTATGATTGGTGACTATCGCGCAATTCATTCTTGATAAAACATTTGATATCTTGGCGGTCTAAGCGGCGATTAGCAGTAACAAAATTAGCTCCAATTCGACAATCTTGTCCCAAAATAGAATCACCAATAAAACCCGAATGAATATGAGTATTTGGTCCTAGGTATGAATGAGAAATTTCTCCATGGCTTTGAATTTGGGCACCTTCTTCCAAAACTGCCCCTTTACGAACTTTACAATAGCTACCAACTACGACATTTTTGCCGATGTAAACAGGACCTTTAATAATGGCATATTCATAAATCTGAGTTCCAACTTCAATTACTACTGGCCCTTCAATAATAGCAGTGGGATGAATAAAAGCATCTGAGCTGATTTGAGGATCATTTTTAAAATTATTGAACAAGCAATTTGCTATGGTGAAAATATCCCAAGGATACTTAAGTGTTGGTACCTCAAGATCAGTTTTTAAGGCAAAATATTTACCTTGTTGGCCGTAAGTAGTGAGGGCATTTTCAAATTGATATTCTTCAAGAGGGGTTTGTTCTAAAATTTCTAAAAATTCAGGACTTAAAACATAGAGCCCAACAATCCGAAAACCAGTTTTGCCTTTCATATCCTGAGGTTTTTCAACAACCTGGCTAATATTGATACCATCAATCGTTAAAATACCATACTTTTCAGGTTCATCTGTTTCTTTAGTGTACTGAATAACTCCATCTTCAGGGATTTGATTATCTTGTAAAAATGATGGCAAGAGCTGTAAATGTTCTGCGACAGTGATATGCTGCTGATTGCAAACCAAAAAGCGGTGCTTAATTTTATCTTTAACTTGTAAAATGGCATGACCTTGACCCAGAGCTTGCTCCTGATTATAAAAGGTGATCTGAGCTTTGTCTTGAAAAATATTAGCAATAGATTCGATGGCTGTATCTTGAGGCGATTTAACAATATGAATATCAGTAATGCCGACTGAAATCAGAGATGAAATGGTGTGGGCTAGGATAGGTTGTCCCATTAAGACGAAATTAGCTTTAGCTCCCGGGTAAGAAAAGGGGTGAAAGCGACTACAACTGCCGCCAGTTAAAATAACAGCTGAAGGAATAAATTGACTCAAATTTTGATTCATCAAACTCTATTTTATCAGTAAAAAATATGAGAAAAAAGGTATAATAAACAGGCAAGTTAATAAGAGTTTAATTTTATGAATAATTTTAACCATATTTCTGCTATTGTCCTAGCAGCTGGTAAAGGAACCCGGATTGGTCAAGAATTACCAAAAGTTCTGTATCGGGTAGCCGGTAAACCCATGATTTACTACAGTCTTAGCTTGCTAGACCGGGTAGGCATTAAAGATAAAAACGTAGTG
Source organism: Candidatus Beckwithbacteria bacterium (assembly GCA_012797845.1). NCBI lineage: Bacteria > Candidatus Beckwithiibacteriota > Candidatus Beckwithbacteria bacterium. The sequence continues at coordinate 5,862 of JAAZOH010000011.1, read as the reverse complement.
ATAGGTTTTAAATCTGATGAAGTTAAGGCCAGTATTGGCCGGAGTGCCAACTATGTGTATCAATGGCAGCAAAAAGGGACAGCCGATGCGGTCAAAACAGCTTTGAAAGAAATTACTTCAGGAGTAGAAACAATTTTGGTAATCAATGGTGATGACTCGGCTTTTTATAAATCTTCAACTATTAGACGTTTGCTGAGATCTCATGAAGAACAAGGTGCTATGTTAAGCTTTTTAACGATCAGAAAAAAAGAACCAGGTTCATTAGGTCGGGTTAAACGCGATCAAGATGGCAGAGTTGTAACTATTATTGAAGCTAAAGAAGCTAGTCCGCAAGAGCTTGAAATTACCGAAGTTAATGCTGGTTGCTACTGCTTTAATTTTGAATGGTTACGAATCAATGTCGAACAAATTAAAGCCCAAGCTAGTAATGGTGAATTTTATTTAACAGACCTTATCTCATTGGCAAGTAACCAAGGCAAGATAGTAAATAGCCAAGAAGTAGGGGAAGATGAATGGTATGGGATTAATTCCAAAGAAGAATTGGCTTTAGCAAATCGCAATATGGTCAAACGTTTACAAGCCAGAAAACAACCACTGCTATTTTTAGTAAACCTGGATAACACAATTATTGATGTGGATAGAATCAAACAAGATTTAGATAAAGAAATTAATACTTTTCTTTCTTCAATAAGTAATAATGGTGATAAGAAAGACTATATTCAAAAATTTTGGCAAGCCTATGATGAAGTTAAAAAAGATAGAGGGTTTGTTGATATTCCCGAGGCTTGTCGAGTTTTTGCTAGTCAGGTTCAAAACGATTATCTAGCTGAGTCTTTGAAAAACATATTTTTTAGTTTGTCGTTTGAAGATTATCTGCTTCCAGATGCGTATTCTTTTTTAGAAAGTCTTCACAATATGGGTGAATTGGTGCTGATTGCTGAGGGTGATTTGGTTTATCAGCCAATTAAAATTAGAAAAGCTGGACTTATTCCTCTAGTTGATGATTATTTTGTTTTTGAAAATATTGGCGAGGGGATAAAACAAATTTCAGCTATTTATAAAGATTGGGATATTTTAATGATTGATGATCAGCTAGTTAATATTGCTGAGGCTAAAAAAGTTTCTCCTCAGATAAAAGGAGTTTGGTTGCAGTATGGTGAATATCAGAATGAGCATTTGGATAAAAAAGATATGGTAATTTGCTATGAACAAAGTTTAGCTCAGCTACTTGGCAAAATTACTAGTTTTCTTAAATCTTAAGATATGCTTAATCTTGCTGCTATCCACTCAGTCTACTTTACTGGTCTCAAAGGTGTAGGAATGACGGCCCTAGCTTGTATTGCCAAAGACTTTGGGATGCAAGTTGAGGGTTCAGATGTTGAGGGTACATTTGTGACGGATGAAGCCTTAGTTAAAAAAGATATTACCTGCTATATAGGTTTTGAGCCTGAGCGGATTAGGCAAATTAAACCAGACTTGCTGGTTTATACTGTGGCTCATGGTGGCGAGGAAAACGTGGAAGTTAAAGCAGCTTTGGAAGCCGGAGTGCTAGTTTTGTCTTTTGCTCAAGCTCTAGGCCTATTTTTCAACAGTAAAAACATCGGTATTAGCGTAGCCGGAGTAGGCGGTAAAACCACGGTCTCTGCCTGGCTAGCAACGGCATTGGAGCAGCTTGAGCAAGATCCTAGCTATATGGTTGGAGTTGGCCAAATTAAATCATTAGCTTTTCCTGGGAAATTTGATTTGAAAGGTGACATTTTTGTAGCCGAAGCAGATGAGTATAAATCAAGTATTAACGATGAACACCCTAAATTTTATTATCAAAATCCTAAAATTATCATTATTCCCAACTTGGCTCATGATCATCCAGATGTTTACCCAAGTGAAGTAAATACCTTAACTACTTTTCAGAAGTTTGTTGAAAAATTACCTAGTGATGGTACTTTAGTTATAAACCTAGATTGTCCGCTAGCCCGGAAACTTATTGAGCAAAGCGATATTAAAGCTTCGATTTTAGGTTATGGTTTTACCCATGGTGATTATCTGATCAAACAAAATTCTGTTTCTAGTTTTGACTTATTTAAAGGTGATCAGAAAATTGGTGTCAATCTTACTATCTCGGTTCAAGGCCAATTTAATATGGCTAATGCTACGGCTGTTTTATTGGCTGGCCAAGCGTTAGGCTTTGGTCTTCAAGATTTGCAAGCAGTTTTGTCAAAATACGAGGGTCTTGGCCGTCGGCTGGAATTAATCTATGAGCAAGATAGCACTACATTATATGATGATTATGCTCATCATCCTCAGGAAATTCAGGCAACACTAGCAGCCCTAAAAAATCAGTTTCCCAATCACCGCATTGTTGTAGCTTTTCAGGCCCATACCTACTCGAGAACCAAAGCCTTGTTGGCAGAATTTGCTAGCAGCTTTGGGGATGCTGACCATGTGGTCATTACTGATATTTTTGCTTCAGCCCGGGAAAAAGCTGATCCGCAAACTTCTGGCCAATCTCTGGCTGATGCTATTGCCAAAAACCACCGCGATACTAGATATTTAGCTGGAGAAAAGGAACTATTAGACTATTTGCAAACCCAAGATTTGCAAGATACAGTGATAGTAACTATGGGAGCTGGAGATATCTATCTTTGGCATGAAGCGATTATCAATTTGATTAAAGCGCAGTATGGCAAGTAGTAAGCAAGACTTACAAAAACTAGTAGTAAGGCCAGTTTTAGAGCAAGTTAGTTTATCGGCTTATACAACTTTGGGAGTTGGTGGTCCGGCTGATTTTTTGGTCGAAGTAAGTAGTAAGCAAGAAGCAGTTTCTATTCTAGAATTTGCCAACCAATGCCAAATACCGACTACTTTTTTGGGTGGGGGTAGTAATGTGGTAATTAGTGATAAAGGTATTAGAGGAGTTGTGATTCGAAATCTGATCCAAGATTTTGAACTTATTGCTGATAAAGCTTTAAAAACTACTGATAAAAAAGTAAAACCTCGTCTGGCCCAACTTAATAAAAAAGAATTTTATAGTAATGAACTTGCTCCATCTTTTGATGACAGCACTGAACAGGTTGTGGTATCGGCAGGTTCAGGTTTAAAACTAGCTGTCCTAATCCAAAAATGTTTAAATCAAGGTATTACCGGTCCGGAATGGTTTAGTGGTATTCCTGGTTCGGTTGGTGGCGGGGTATATATGAATATGCATGGTGGTAACTATTTTTTTTCTGATTTTGTAGTCAAGGCCGAAACAGTTGATAGTTCAGGACAAATAAAAAACTATGAAGCTGCTGAGCTTGCATTTTCTTATGATAATTCTCGTTTTCATGCTCAGAAAGAATTTATTACTACAGTCTGGTTCCAGTTTTACAAAGGTGACTTAGAAAAAGCTCGAAATATAGTCAGTGCTTGGGGTGGGCAAAAAATTGCTCATCAACCCCAACGCAGTTGCGGCTGTGTTTTCCAAAATATAAATCAGGAAGATCAGGAGCGGCTAGGTCTCCCAACACCTTCAATTGGTTATATAATAGACCACGTTTTAGAGCTTAAGGGAAAACAAGTCGGTGGAGCACGGATCTCGCCACAACACGGGGCTTTTATTGAAAATACTGGAAAGGCAACTGCTGCAGATGTTTTGACTCTTATTGAAGAAATTGAAACAAAAGCTCGAGAAAAATTAGATATAAGTTTAATAAAAGAAATTGAATTGTTGGGTGACTTTAATTAAATAAACTATGGCAAAATTTATTATCCAGGGGGGTAAGCCACTGCATGGAGCGATCCGAATTGGAGGGGCTAAAAATGCCAGTTTCAAGCTAATGATTGCCGCTACTTTGGCAGAAACTGAGTCAAGACTACTTAATTTATCCAATATTGGTGATGTAGTCGAAACTCAAAAAGCGTTACAAGGTTTAGGCTTTATTGTTAAAAATTGTGGTGAGCGAACCATGCTCATTAATCAAGGCAAACAAAAACCTGGTAAAGTTTGCGATGCTGTAGGTGAAAAAACTAGGGCTTCAACTTTGATTGCAGCAGTCCTGCTGGCCAACACTGGTTTTGCCCAAATTCCGGTACCTGGTGGCTGTAAGTTGGGAAGCCGACCGATTGATCGACATCTTGATGCTTTGGCCGCTTTAGGGGTAAAAATAGAAGATAATGGTACTACTATTCACTTAAGCTGCCAGCAACTTCATGGAACCAATTATCACTTTGATAAAAAAACTCATACCGGAACCGAAGCTCTTTTGTTGGCTGCCTGTAAAGCTAAAGGTAAAACAGTGATTAGTAATGCGGCTGCTGAACCTGAAGTCGATGATCTGATTAGTTTTTTGCAAAAAATGGGAGCCAAGATTAAGCGGATATCAGACGATGTGATCGAAATTGAAGGAGTCCAGAAAATGTCTGGAGCAGTGCATAAAGTCATGCCAGATAGAAATGAAGCGGTTTCTTACGCCGTTGCGGCTATTGCTACTAAAGGAGATGTGGTAGTTGAAAATGCTCAAGCCCAACATATGCAAGCTTTTCTAGCAAAATTGGAAGAAGCTGAGGCTAATTTTGAAACTGATGATTATGGTATCCGCTTTTGGTATGAAAAACCTTTAAAGGCGGTTGCGATGCAAACAGCTCCAGCTCCAGGTTTTATGACTGATTGGCAACCGCTTTGGACATTGCTTATGACTCAAGCGGTTGGACAAAGCCAGGTGATTGAAACTGTGTTTTCCAATAGGTTTCAGTATGTGCCCTTATTAAATAAGATGGGAGCTAAAATTGAGCTTTTTGATCCCGAATTCATAAACCCTCAAGAAGCGTATGAATTTGATTTTCCTAATCCGGAAAATCGTTTTCATGGTATTACCATTGATGGTCCAACTGATTTTTCCTGTCAAAATTTGAATATACCAGATTTGAGGGCGGGAGCTACATTAACCATTGCTGGCCTGATGGCTAATGGCAAAAGTGAGCTTTCAAATATTGAGCATATTGAGCGGGGTTATGAAGCTATTGATGAGAGACTTCGACAACTTGGAGCTACTATCGAAAAAGTAGCTTAGGTACATAATGGTTACTTCTTGCTAAATATAATCTTATTTTTCTATACTAAAAATATTAACAAGTTGAGAAAGGAGTAGTCATGGAAGCTTGGCAGGCGGTTCAATTTTCTGCTTGTCTACTGTTTTTTTTACTTCTTTTTCTCTGTGTTCGCTCGCTTTTTTACTGGCTTGGGGTTTGGCATGATGTTAAATGTGGTTGGTCAAAGCTTAAAAAAATTTTATTTCTTCCCCAGACATTTCAAGTTCACTATCAGGTACGTAGATTTAAATTCACTCTTACTTTGCAAGATTTCCTTATACTAATTATGGTTTTACTTAGCTCTTATCTTGTTTATTTTGATTTACTTAAGATAGTTTCAAGGATTTTGCTAATTCAAGATCCGCAACTTTTGATTGTTATCTTTACCTTTAACTTGGCTTTGCTGTACCTCTTGCTGCCATTTTTAGTTTCAGCGTATGCATTGGCTTTTAATCTCCTGCAAAAAATGCTGCTTTTACTTAAAATGATTGTTAGTTTTCTCTACTATCAAATAACTTTTAGTATTCAAAGTTATTTCAATCATTATCTTCACTTTCCTCTTTAGCTTTTATATACATATTTCCTATATATAGCTATAAGACTTCATTTCTTTGTCTTGACAAATTGTTATAGTTTCTCGTACCGTAGACATAAGCAAAACTATTTGCCCAGCCTATAGCAGAGTAGAGGCAAGCAATTTTTCTACATATTGTTTACATATTGTTGCTTGTGCTATAATGTTATAGGATAGCTAAATTAATTTGATAAAAGTTAACATTAGCTAAATCATCTATT